>JAYTDE010000229.1:0-3399 GCA_043736195.1 Burkholderiales bacterium
CAGGCACAGCCGTGGGCCATTGGCCTGGTGGCCCTTTTGGTTTTCTGGCAACTGGTCAAGGGCATGATTCACGTGATGCAGGTGACACAGGCGCGGGCCCTGCGCCGCAAGGCCGAGCGTAACGCGCGCGCAACGCGCAAGCGCCGTTGAACGCGCCGCGATCGCAATAGCGAATTCCGCCATGGTCCCGCCGACAGGAATCGAACCTGTATCTGGCGCTTAGGAGGCACCCGTTCTATCCATTGAACTACGGCGAGGTAATGAGAGCCGGCTTCTTACATGTTCGCCGAGCTTTCCACTCTTAGCCACATTTGACGGCATTCCGTTTCCCGCAATGGTGTGTCGTGCAGTGATCCGGAGTGCGTCGTAGCGAGTGTCTGCAACCTGAACGGCGTGGCGGGCCTTGAACTACCCCAAAGGGGTCGATTCTATCACCCACATCGTCTGATTTCGGTCGACTAGCCGCGCTTTCGACCAATTGGCTCTGCTCAAAGACTGACCCGCGCGCAGGCGCGCCAAGTTGCAGCTAAAGTGAGTCGCCAAGCAGGTGTTTTCCTCTGGAAGCACCCATAGGGTGACCGCGCGATTATGAGGACGGCCCGCTTGTGCTCGCGCCGGTTCGTCCACTTTCAACCACTTCTGGTGGCATTCCATTTCCCGTGGAAGTGAGTCGCGGCAACGCTGAGTATGTCGTCGTCAAAACTTGCCCATTTGCAAGAAATCGCTTGACGAATTATGGTGGTTCCGACATATTTGGCGCATGGCAGATAGCGAACTCAAGCCCGTCGACTGGATTGGCTCCAGCTACAAGGATTTCAGGGCGTTTCCAGATGAGGTGCAGGATCAAATGGGCTACGCCCTTTACCTGGCTCAAACCGGTGACAAGCATGAAGATGCCAAGCCGCTCAAGGGATTTGGTGGCGCAGGGGTCCTGGAGATCGCTTCGGATCACGTGGGCGATACCTATCGCGGGGTCTACACAGTGAAATTCCCCTCTGCGATTTATGTGCTGCACGCGTTTCAAAAGAAGTCGAAGACAGGCAGCCAGACTCCGGCCATCGAGATGGAAATGATCGCCCGAAGACTCAAACTGGCCGAGGCCGATTACAAAGCGAAGCTTGCGAGAGGAAACAAATCATGAAGGACGACACCAGCGTCAAACGTGGCAGCAAGAACCTGTTCGCCGACCTTGGTCATGCCGATCCGGAAACGCACCTCCTGAAGGCGGGCCTGGTCACCCGCATCCGGGACATCATCAAAGCCAGCAAGCTCACCCAGGCCGAAGCCGCTGAACGCATCGGGATCAGCCAGCCCGACGTGTCGCGGCTGCTGCGCGGACAGTTTCGCGACGTGTCCGTCGAACGGCTTATGCGGATGCTGAACAAGCTCGGCTGTGATGTGGACATCGTCATCCGTGGCAGCGGCAATGCGGCAACCATGAGCGACACCTTCCACCTGCATGCGCTGCCCGCATGAGCATGACACCTTGGTCCTCCACGGCCTGAAGGTTTGCCCACAAACGCCCTGGGGGATGGATTCGTGATTGGTTCGGATGGTCAGCCGTGTCGCTACACACCCTTCGTCGTAGTCCCGCGCTGCCGATCAGGATCAAACGAATGGCCCACCGACTCGGCTGGTTTGTTCACTGAAGCCAGACCGTGTTTCGGGCAACATCCCGGCGCATTGCGAGTGCGCCGAGTTTCTTGTCAGCGGTCCAAAGCAGTGCATCCGGGGTCAGCAGGATGGATGCAAGCAAAGCCACGTCGATGGTGCCGCCCCCCGATTCGTGGAGCCGATTCTTCTCATTCAAGAGTAGCGTTTCGCCGCTGGTTGCCAATACGGATTGCCGCAGTTTCTTGAAATCACCAAGTGTTCGCTCACGCGGCGCCGGCGAGGTCCCGCAAGCCAACTCGAGCACGGTGAGTGGATGGCAGGGCACCCGGTCTGTCGCCCCTGAGGGAAAAATCGCAGAGGGTCACAAAATTCCGCTTGCTGCAAAACCGGACGATCTTCCTGGGCCCCATGAACGTCGGTAAAATCCGCGCTGCGCTGGGAAAGCACTGCCTTCGCAGGCTTGAAATCCGTCCCGCGCCAACAACCGACTCGAAACGCCGCGCCCAATATGCGACCTCCCGCTTCCGCCTCATTGTTCGACGATGAACCGTCCGCGGGTTCGTCGCTGACCGGGGTTCTCGCGCAACATAAGCCCGCCAACAAGGCGCACAAGACTTTCCAGCAGCTGGTCGCCAGGATCGAAGCCAAACGCGAGCAATTGCGGCATTGGCAGGCTTATCTGCCGCGCTACAACCGGCGCGTTACCGACGAGATCGAGCCGTCGCGCGCGCGGCTGCGCGAGGGGCAGCGCAAGATGGTCGAGCTGCTCGACGAACTTCTGAGCCAGCCGCGGGCCGCGATGCGTTTGACGCACCTTGAGCGCGCCAAGCTCGGGCAGCTGCTCACGGGTATTGCCGGCGGCCTGCTCGACCAGAACGGCGATGCGGCGCTGGAGCGGCTGTACGACAAGTACAGCGCGGTGTCGTACCGGCAGGTCCTGCGTTCACAGATGGAAATGACCGAGTCCATGCTAAGCGAGGTATTCGGCCTGGAGATCGAAGACGAACATGCTGCGGCAAGCACCGAGGAACTGCTGGAACTCGCGCAGCGACAAATGGAAGAGCGGTTTGAAGAGGAAGAGCGGCTGGCGGAACTGCGCGCCGAGGCGCGCTCCGCCAAGCGCTCCAAAGCGGGCACGGCTGCGGCCGGCGCGGCGCAGGCCCGGCGCGAACAGGCTGCCAGGGAAGTCGGCCAATCCCTGCGCGAGGTGTATCGCAAGCTGGTAAGCGCGTTGCATCCCGATCGTGAGCCCGACGTCCTGGAACGGCAGCGCAAGACGCTCTTGATGCAGCGGGTCAACCAGGCCTACGACGCCAACGACCTGCTGACACTGCTGGCGCTGCAACTGGAAATCGAACAGATCGATGCCGCACACATGGCTTCGGTAACGCCGCAGCGCCTGGCGCATTACAACCAGATCCTGCGCGAGCAGCTAGCCGAACTTGAGGCCGAATTGGAGCGCTGCGTCGAGCCTTTTCGCGGCAGCGTTGGCGCAGGGTCCAAATTGACGCCGGACAACGTGGACCGCGAGATGGGCGTGGAAGTCGCGCGGATCGAATTGCAGTTGAGGGAGCTGTTGCACGACCTGAGCGCATTGCGCGAACCGAAGTATCTGCGCGAAACCCTCAAGCATTATCCGCTTGACGAGGATTTTGTAGACCCGGAGGATTTGGCGGGCCTGTTCGACGTTCTCGCGCCAATTCAACAAAGAAAGAGCGCCGGCAGGAAAAAACGCCGGAAATGAAAAGATCACACTTCAAAATGCCTGCTTCGGCAGTCAAGACG
>JAYTDE010000230.1:0-4777 GCA_043736195.1 Burkholderiales bacterium
CGATGATCTTGCGGTAGCCAGTGCAGCGGCACAGCACGCCGCCCAGGGCATCGATCACTTCGGGCTCGCTCGGCCGGGCCGTGCGTGCGAGCAAATCACTGGCCGCCATCAGCATGCCGGGCGTGCAGATGCCGCACTGTGCGGCACCGTGCTTGAGAAACGCCTGTTGCAGGGTATTGAGGCTGCCATCGACCGCCAGACCTTCCACCGTGGTCACCGACCGCCCCTCTGCCTGCGCCACTGGGGTGATGCAGGCACACACTTGCCTGCCATCGAGCAGCACGGTACAGGCGCCGCAATCGCCGGCGTCACAGCCAATTTTGGTGCCGGTGAGGCCGAGATCCTCGCGCAGGGCATGGGCCAGGCGTTTTGAGGGGGCGCAGTTCAGCTGCACACTTGTGCCGTTGACTGTAAGCGCCATGCCTGCGGCCACGTTTGTCGCGTCACCCAAATGTGCTTCGAACGGCTTGTTCATGCCGCTACCGCTTGTGCAATCGCCCGTTGCAGCAGGGTCAGGGCGGCGTCGCGCCGGTAGGCGCCGGTGCCGCGCACGTCGTCGATCGGTGTCAGGCTTGCCAGATGCTCCGGCGATACACTCGCGGCCGCGTCAGCCGCGCGCATTCCGATCAGGCTCGTCTCCAGCATGCTCAAGCGTTTGGCGGCCACCGAACAGGCACCCACTGCCAGGCCGCAACGCGCGATGCGCCCATCTTGATCAACCGCGATGCAGGCCGCCACCATGGCGATAGAGATCACCAGATACTTGCGATGGCCGAGTTTGAGAAAGCTGCTGCGCGCGTTCGCAGCCCAGGCCGGGACGTGCACCGCGACGACCAACTCTTGCGGGGCTCGTGCGGTCACGCGATTCCCAAGCACGAACTCCCGCAGGTGCATGCGCCGCGCTCCGCTGGCGGACGCGAGTTCAACCTCGGCATCCAGCGCCAGCAGGGGCGGCACCCCGTCAGCCGCCGGCGAGGCATTGCACAGGTTGCCGACCACCGTGCCGGCGTTCTGGATCTGCATGCCGCCAACTTCGCGCGCCGCCGCCTTTAGACCATCAAACACTGGCGGCAGATCGGTTGCCAGCAGGTCACTCCAGGTGACGGCCGCACCAATGCGCAATGTGCCGGCCCTGAAGTCGATGCCGCGCAATTCCGCCAGGCGCGTGATGTCGAGCACATTGACATCCACCGGTCTGCCGACCCGCGCCGGATAGAAATCGGTGCCGCCGGCCAGAATGGAAAAGCCGCCGGTTTCCAACATCGCCAGCGCGTCCGCCAGCTGCGAAGGTCGTGCGTACAGGGGCGCAATCATGCGACAAGCTGGGCAGCACGACCCATCGGAGCCTGCCCTGCAGGTTCCCGCGCATCACGATCGGAGAACAACTCAAACACAAGGTTACGCAGCCAGATGATGCCCGGGTCATGATGAAAGCGCGCATGCCAGTACTGGGTGATCGGATAATCCGGCAATTCCAGCGGCAGCGGCATTTCCTCCAGGCCCAGCAAGGGCGCGTAGATGCCGGCGACGCGGCGCGGCACCGTCAACAACAGGTCGGTTCCACGCGCCACCAGAGGCGCGACAAGAAAGCTTGCAACGGTGGCCACGATATGGTCGTGCGGAATCATGGCGATCAGCCGCTTTTCGATTTCGCTGTGAAAGTGCCCCGAGGTGCCGGCGCTCACGATCACATGATGCGCTTCGCGAAACTCCTCGACGGTCACACACCCCAGCGCGGCACGCTCGCGGCTGGCCAGGAGCACATAGGTTTCCTGATACAGGCCCTGCTGGTAGATGCCGGCCTGGAGTACCGGATAATTGCCGATCGCAAGAGATATGTCGCCTGCGGTCATTTCCTCGGCGAGTTCACGCCCATCGGCATTGACGCTGACGATGCGTGCCAGCGGCGCACGCTCACGCGCCGCCTGGATCAGCTGCGGAATCAGGGCCGCGGCCCCCAGATCGGTAGTCGCGATGGCGAACTCGCGCTCCGACAGTTTCGGGTCAAACGCCGGGCGCGCCACCAGCGATGCGCGCGCCTCCTTCAGAATCACCGAAACAGAGGCGAACAATTCCTTGGCGCGCGGTGTCGGCTCCATGCCGGCCACGGTTCGGACAAATAACTGGTCACCGAAGTGCGCGCGCATCTTGGTCAGCGACTGGCTGACCGCCGGCTGGGTCATCGCCAGCTTGAGGGCGGCATTGGTCAGGCTCTTCTCGACAAAGATCGCCTCGAAGACTTCCAGTAAACGAAGGTCAAGCGGTGGTGCGCGCATCGTGCGTTCCGTCATTTCCGTGGCTTGATTGTGCGAGGCAAGCGTCATTAAAGCAACCGCCGACATCATAAGGCGCGGTTATGGGCGCAGTAACTTGTATGAATGAGAGACCTGATGTTTGGTCAGACGCGTCCGGCGCGTTCATTTACCAACGTCAACAGCGCACGACGCACGTCTTGCAACACTTGCTCCCATGCTCCGGACACGGGCTGGTAAAACGGGCGCAGGGTGGGATACCAGGGAATATCCTTGCGGCGCGCACCCCAGCGCCAGCAGGCGTCAGATCGCGACAGCATCCATACCGGCTTCCCGATTGCACCGACCAGATGAACGACCGCCGTGTCCACAGTCAACACCAGATCGAGGCTGGCGATCAATGCCGCGCTATCGGCGAAATCGGCAAGGTCGGCCGTAAAGTCAATCAGTTGAAGTCCAAGCGAGGCCATGTCGGCGGCGTGTGCGCCGACCTGGAGGTTGACAAAATCGCACCTCGGCACATCCAGCAGGGTGGACAACAGTTCGGCGCCGATACTTCGACGCGCATCGACCGCCTGTTCGGTGAAACCAAGCTGGTGACGGCGGTTGCCGGCCCATACCAAGCCGACTCTCACCCCTCCCTCGCATGCGTGTTCCAGACGTCCTGCCCATTGCGCAATCATCCCGGGCTCGGCCCGCAGATACGGCACCGGTATCGGATTGCTGGAAAGCGACTGTCGCAGCACATGGGCAAGGCTCATGACCGACAAGTGACAGGTAAACACAGGCGGCGGCCGCTGGGATTCCACCACAGTCAAGTTGGCACAGTCGGCGAACGAATACCGAGCCAGACGAAATAGTCCCGGCGGCGTTTCAAGAATGACCTGCATTGATCGCATCCGTTCGGCCACATGGCGCGCCAGCCGCATGAACTGCAAAGTATCGCCATAGCCTTGCTCGGGCCAGATGAGCAGGCTCGCTCCTGGCCGCTCAAGACCGTCCCACAATGGCTGGGAATAGCTTCGAAAATATCCCGCATATTCGCTGACCCGCAGCCGCCATTCGTATTCGCGCCAGCCTGCCTCAAACTCTTCTAGCGCGAGTAGACATTCCCCCAGCGCGACATGCGCCGACGCGTCCTCGGGGGTGGCGGTTATCAAGTCCGCGCAGGCCGCCGCAGCACGCTGCCGATCACCCAATGCGTAACACGCGACGGCGAGATTGGAGCGCGCCATGCCGTGGCCAGGCTCGATTTGTAGCGCCGCCTCGAACAGCGGCAACGCCTCGCTGAAGGATCCGCGCACCTGCAGTGTTTGGCCGAGATTGCAAAGTGCTGTCGCATAGCATGGCGCCAGCGCAAGAGCTTCCCGAAAAGCCGTCTCCGCGCCGGCAAAATCACCCAGGCTATACTTGGCGACGCCCAACTCGTTGCGGACGACAGCGTCGTCAGGAAATCGTTCAGCCAGCTCTTCGAATTGAACTTCGGCCGCCGCATGCAAGCCCTGCAACATCAGCGCGCGCGCTTGTTCCAACTGCGACTGTCGCGACAACGCTTGCGTACCCTGCGGGTCGCCCCTCCCCACGCGCTCCGCGAACCAGCCACCGAGCATGCGGGCTAGCGACATTGGTCGAACGAATTCACAATTGGAGTTATCATGCTCTGATCTTGTGCTGTAAATGGTAACTTGATATGGCTCTTAATCTGTTCGGCGGCAAAGAACTTGAGGAATTCGCCAAATCCCTCGCTCAGGAAATCGCAAAGCGCTTCCCGCCTACGCTTGCCAACGATCCGCAGCGCATGGTCAGCCCGAAGCGCCTGACCACGATTATCGAAGAAGTTTGCGAGAAGGCGGCCCAGTTCAAGGATGAAAAAAAACTGGGCATGTTCAAGAAGGCCTCTCTGGGCAACACCTTCCAGTGGGAGCTCAAGGAAATGGGCTACAACGAGAAATTCGTCGAGATCGCCACTGAAGCCTTGATTGTCTACATCACGCGCCGTCCCGCAGCGTCGTCGGCGAGCGGCTAGCCGCGAGCGCCGTCGCTGGCGCATACGCAGGGAATCTCAGACGGAAACCCCGGGGATGCGGCTCAGATCCACATCATCGATCTGCTCGGGATTCATGAACTGCTCGGCGTACTTCAGGTACACCTTTTCACGGATGAATACGTCGAACAGATCAGGGTCGATGTGTCCGTTGAGCTTGAATTTTCCTAGAATCTCCAGTGACTCACTCAGTGACTTGCCTTTCTTGTAAGGCCGGTCACGGGCCGTAAGCGCTTCGAAGATATCGGCAATCCCCATGACGCGAGCCTGCACGCTCATGCTCTCGCGCTTGAGGCCCTTTGGGTAGCCTTTGCCATCCATGCGCTCGTGATGTCCGCCGGCATACTCGGGCACATTCTTGAGGTGCTTGGGCCACGGCAGCGTCTCCAGCATCTTGATGGTCGCCACAATGTGGTAGTTGATGACTTCCCGTTCTTCCTGGGTCAGTGTGCCGGCGCGCACCGTGAGGTTCTTGACTTCC
>JAYTDE010000231.1:0-2641 GCA_043736195.1 Burkholderiales bacterium
GGATGGCAAGACCCTGATTGTCGGTGAAACCTTCGCCGGCCGCCTGACGGCCTTCGACATCGGGGCAGACGGCGCCTTGTCGAACCGGCGCATCTTCGCAGCGATCCCCGGCAGTCACCCCGACGGCATTTGCCTCGATGCCGAGGGCGCGGTGTGGGTCAGCAATCCGCGCGGCGACCATCTGGCGCGGGTATTCGATGGCGGGCGCATTGCGCAAACCGTGGCCACCGGCGCGCGCGGCTCTTACGCCTGCATGCTGGGCGGCCCCGACCGGCGCACGCTGTTCATCCTCACTAACTCCGGCAGCGGCCCGGCGATCGCGGCCAAGGCGGATGGCCGCATCGAGGTTTTGAGGGTCGAGGTTCCCGGGGCCGGGTTGCCTTGACCCGGCGCCACGCGTCGCAATCTGCTCCCGCACTGGATGCCGTTGCGCACGCCGGTGCGGGATCGTGTTCCGCCTCTTAGCGCGTAGTTCCCGCGCTTTTTCATCAACACCTGTCAAAGGCTCCATCACCATGGCACGTTTGCCCTATCGCGACAAATCCGACCTGGATCCAGCGGACCAGGATCTGCTGGCACGCAACATCAACCTGTTTCGCGCGATGACCCACAGCCCGAATGGCGCGCGCGCCTTTTCCGGCCTCGGGCATTTCATCCGCTTCAAGAGCCGGCTCGAACCGCGCTTGCGCGAAATGGCGATACTGCAGGTGGGATATCTGACGCGCTCGGTGTACGAGTACACCCATCACATCAAGATCGGTCGCGATTTCGGCGTGACCGATGACGACATTCGCGCGATCGCCGCCGAAACAGCAGGCCGGCCGAGCACGCTCGATGCCCTGACCTGCACGGTGCTTAAGGCGGCGCGCGAAATGACGCAGGGCCTGGCGGCGTCGGACACCACTTTCGAGGCCTTGCGCCAGGCGCTCGATACTGAGCAGCTCACCGACCTGGTGCTGGTGATCTCGTTCTACAACGCGGTGGTGCGCTTTCTAGCCACCATGCAGATCGACAACGAGCCGGAATATCAGGCGCTGCTGGCGCAGTTTCCGTTGCCGGCCGATTGAAGCGGGCGCGCTGTCGCGCCGGCGCGAATCGCCATTATCATCCCGCCGCGCAACGAAAAGCCGGCTGCGCAATGCTTGAAATCGAAAATTGTTTCGAAATTACGAAACACTGAAGTTCAAATTTCCCGCGAACAAGAGTGCTGTTGAGCAGCGGTTTCGGCTAGCATACGCAACGGGATTCGGCAGCTAAGGACAGCCAACAAGACGAGCCGGACCCGAACCAGAGGAGAGCCGCGCGGTGGAAGCTTTTGCTGTCGATTTCCTGCAGGCGCTGGCCGCCGGCCTGATGGTGGGCGGCACCTACGGCCTGATGTGCGTCGGGCTGGGCATCATCTTCGGCGTCATGCGCGTGGTCAATTTCGCCCATGGCGACTTCATGATGCTGGGCATGTACGTGGCCTTTTACCTGGTGGGCATGCTGGGCTTAGGCAAGGTGTTCGGCCCTTCCGCGGCGCCGATCATCGCGGCACTCGCGGCCGGGCCGATCGTGTTTCTGTTCGGCATCCTCTTGCATCGCTACCTGATCGCGCGCGTCACCGGCGCCCAAGTGGCCTCGGCCGATGCCGAGGGCCATTACACGCAGATCATCCTGACCTTGGGCGTCTCGCTGATCCTGCAGAACGGCGGACTGATCGTCTTCGGCTCGCTGCCGATCTCGATCCAGACGCCGCTCTCGCGCGAATCGTGGGAATGGGGGCCTGTATTCCTCAACCAGGCGCGCACGCTCAGCTTCGCGATCGCCGTCGTGCTGGCACTGGCCCTGTATTTTTTCCTCAGTCGTTCGCGCCTCGGCAAGGCCTTGCGCGCGGCCGCCGACAATCCGGTGGCGGCCTCCTATGTCGGGGTCGACGTCGACCGTGCGCATCGCCTGGCCTTCGGCCTGGGGGTCGGCATCACCGCCATCGGCGGCGGACTGATGGCCAGCACGCAGACCTTCCAGCCCTACATCGGCTTCGAGTTCGTCATCGTCATGTTCGCAGGCGTAGTGCTGGGTGGCCTGGGCAGCATCCTGGGCGCGTTCTGGGGCGGGCTCACCATCGGCCTGGTGCAGCAGATGTCCACCCTGATCCTGCCGCACCAGTTGCAGAACACCGCGATTTTCGTGGTGTTCCTGCTGATCATCTTTTTCTGGCCGCGCGGCATGTTCGGCCGCTCCTGGGAGCGCACGTGACGCCTGCCGCACCCGCGGGTCCGCGCCGCCAGCTGATCGCCATCGGCGCGTTCGCGCTGATTTATGTGGCCATCGGCATGCTGGTGCGCAATTCGTATTACCAGCTGATGATGAACCTGGTGCTGATCTGGGCCATCATGGGCCTGTCGTGGAATGTGCTGTCCGGCTACAGCGGCCTGATCTCGTTTGGCCAGGCGGCGTTTTTCGGGCTCGGCGGTTACACCATGACGATCGCCTTCGTCAAGTTCGGCATCTCGCCCTGGTTCGGCATTCCTCTGGGCGTGGTCGTCGGCGTCGTGGCCGGCATCCTGATCGGCATACCCACCTTCCGCCTGCGCGGCCATTACTTCGGCTTGTCAATGCTGGCCTATCCGCTGGCCATGCTGTACGTGTTCGAGTGGCT
>JAYTDE010000232.1:0-1825 GCA_043736195.1 Burkholderiales bacterium
GCGGTGTGCATCACGGTGGCGGCGGAGTTGATTCGCTTGTCATCATAAATCGGCCAGGTGCGGCCGGACTTGCGTTGAATCAATCCGCATGGTTCAGCCTGGCACCACCCGCGCCAGGCGTTCAATGCCTTCTTCGATGCGCTCGACCGACATGGTGGCAAACGACAAGCGGAAGGTGGCCAGGTCCGGCCGGCCCGGATAAAACGCCACACCCGGCACGAAATACACGCCTTCCTTGCGGGCTCGTTCCAGCAGGTCGCGCGCATCGATCGCGGCGCGCATGCGGCACCACATGAACATGCCGCCGCGCGGCCGCGCGAATTCGAGCCGCTCGACAAGATGCTCGGTCAAGGCCCGGTGCATGGCCATGGCGCGCTCGCGGTAGGTGGCGCGGATCAGCGGCAGATGCGCGGTGAGGCGCCCGGCGGCCCAGTAGTTCTCGATCGCATGCTGGGTAGGCAGGGCGGAATGGATGTCGGTGGCCAGCTTGGTCCAGACAAAGCGCTGGCGCAGGTTGGCAGGCGGAATCATCCAGCCCACACGCAACCCCGGCGCCACCAGCTTCGACAGACTCGATACATGCACCAGCCAGTCAGCGGCACCCGGCACGCCGGCGGACAAGTCCAACATCGTCGGTGGTGGTGGCGCGTCGAACCAGAGGTGGCTGTAAGGCGAGTCCTCAAGCACATGAAAGCGGTGCAGGACCGCCAGTTCGAGCACCCGACGCCGGCGCTCCAATGCCAGCACGCTGCCATCCGGGTTGGAAAACGAAGGCACCAGGTAGATCAGCTTCGGCTGATGCACACGCAACAGTTCCTCGAGCGACTCCACAATCAGTCCGCCGGCGTCCTTGGCCACGCTCACGCCCTTGAGACCTGCCAGGTGAAATGCCTGTAACGCGGTGGGGAACACCGGGCTATCCATGAAAACGGTATCCCCAGGTTGCGTCAGCACCCGCACCGTGGTCTCGATGCCCTGCTGACCGCCGTTGGCGACGATTACCTCTTCGGGCGCGATGCTGCGGCCGGCGCCGGAACTGAAGGCGGCAAGGCGCGCGCGCAATGGCGCATGGCCTTCGCGATCGCCATACTGCAGCGCGACGCGAAAGCTTTCGTCGAACACCTGGTTGAAGGCGGCAGCCAGGCCCTCGGTATCGAACAAGGCGGGATCGGGATAGCCGCCGGCAAACGAAATGCCGCCTTCGCGGCGTGCCATGCTGGCTACCTGATAGATCAGGCCGCCGAGTTCAGGTGAATAGTCCATTGGTTTCCAGAGCCAAGTCTGTATTTCAGGGTTTTAGCACGCGCGGTTTGAGAAGGCCATTGGCTTCGCCGCGCCTGCGCAGATGGCTGCACTGTGCTTGATCGAGGTCAACATTGCCGGGCGCTGTTTGCGGGCGCATCAGATTGCCAGGCGCGTCGCTGTGTTCGCCGCTGTCGCCCAGAACATGCACCAGTTCATGCGCAAGCGCGATCGCCAGGTCCGGCGTGCCATGCGCGATCCAGACCGTGTCGGTCAGCTCGGACCGGCCGCCGGCATTGGCGCGGCCGATCGCCTCGGCGTCAAAGGCTGGTCGATTGAGATTGTCCTCGACGAAAAACACCGCAGGCTTGGTGGCTGGCAACTCGCGCAGCAGTTCGCGCGCAATGCGGGTCGCGTAAAAATGGAAGCGCCGCGGCGCCTCAAGTTCATGCAGCAGTGCCGCAGGCACTGCAATGCCGCACTGCGCGAGCAATTGCGCGGCTGCGGTCACGGCCGCCCGAACCTCGGTGGCATCCCAGCGACTGGCGCGGAACATGTGAATAGCAAGACGCAATTCATGGGT
>JAYTDE010000233.1:0-22626 GCA_043736195.1 Burkholderiales bacterium
GTATCGCGACCTGCCCGACGTGATGCCGCAATACCAGGCCTCGAAGCTGCGCAATGCCAGGGCGATGAAGGCGATGAACGCGAACCGCCAGGGTTCGCTGCTCGATTTCATTGACGATTTTGTCACACGCTTTCCGGGATATATCGACGAGTATGAAACGCTTCTAACCGACAACCGCATCTGGAAACAGCGCCTGGTCGATGTCGGGATCGTCACGCCGGAGCGGGCGCAGGCGATGGGTTTTACCGGTCCGATGCTGCGAGGCTCTGGCGTGGAGTGGGATTTGCGCAAGAAGCAGCCTTATGAAGTTTATGACCTGCTCGATTTCGATATTCCGGTCGGTACCAACGGCGATTGCTACGACCGCTACCTGGTGCGGGTGCATGAGCTGCGGGAGTCAAACAAGATCATCCGCCAATGCGTGGAGTGGTTGCGCAACAACCCGGGACCCGTGATGACGTCCAATCACAAGGTTGCGCCACCTTCACGCGTGGCGATGAAGACCAACATGGAAGAGCTGATTCACCACTTCAAGCTTTTCACCGAGGGTTTTCACGTGCCGGTGGGTGAGGCCTACTGTGCGGTGGAGCATCCCAAGGGCGAGTTCGGCGTTTACCTGATTTCCGACGGCGCCAACAAGCCGTATCGCCTGAAAATCCGTGCGCCGGGATTCGCCCATCTGCAGGCCTTAGACGAGATGTCGCGCGGCCACATGCTGGCCGATGTGGTGACGATCATCGGCACCCAGGACATTGTGTTCGGCGAGATCGATAGGTAAACATTCGAAACCCCATGCTCAGCCCGGACGCTCTAAAGAAAATCGACCGCGAGATCGCCAAGTACCCGGCCGATCAGCGGCAGTCCGCTGTCATGGCGGCGCTGGCCATCGCGCAGGACGAAATGGCCTGGCTGAGCGCGGAGACCATGCACGCGGTCGCGGATTACCTGCGCATGCCGGCGGTAGCGGTCCAGGAAGTCGCCACCTTTTACAACATGTACAACGTCAAGCCGGTCGGGCGCCACAAGATCAGTATCTGCACCAATCTACCGTGCGCGCTGTCGGGCGGGACCGTTGCCGCTGATTACCTCAAGCACAAACTCGGTGTCGGCTTCCGAGAGACCACTGCCGATGACAGGTTCACGCTGGTTGAAGGCGAATGCATGGGGGCGTGCGGCGATGCGCCGGTGATGCTGGTCAACAACAAACGCATGTGCAGCTTTATGTCGCACGCGAAGATCGACCAGCTCCTGGAGGAGCTGAAATGACCTGTCTGCACGATCGCCATATCAATCCGCTGATTCTGGCCGGACTGGACGGCAAGAATTGGCGCCTGGCGGACTATGAGAAGCGCGGTGGCTATAGTGCGCTGAGAAAAATCCTTCAAACCGGGATCCAGCCTGCGGATGTGATCGCGGAGGTCAAGAAATCGGCCTTGCGCGGGCGCGGCGGCGCAGGTTTTCCCACCGGGCTCAAATGGAGTTTCATGCCGCGCGGGCTGCCTGGCGCCAAGTACGTGGTGTGCAATTCCGACGAGGGTGAGCCTGGTACGTTCAAGGATCGCGACATCATCCGCTACAACCCGCATGTGTTGATCGAGGGCATGATCATCGCCGGCTTTGCGATGGGCGTGCCGGTGGGCTACAACTATATCCACGGCGAAATCTGGGCGGATTACGAACGTTTTGAGGAAGCGCTTGACGAAGCGCGCGTCGCAGGTTACGTCGGCCAGAAAATCCTTGGTTTCGAGTTTTCGTTCGAACTGTACGGCCATCATGGTTACGGCGCCTATATCTGCGGCGAGGAAACTGCATTGCTCGAATCCTTGGAAGGCAAAAAAGGCCAGCCCCGCTTCAAACCTCCATTTCCTGCAAGCTTTGGTTTATATGGCAAACTTACCACCATCAACAACACCGAGACCTTCGCGGCGGTGCCGTGGATTATCAACAACGGCGGCGACAAATTCCTTGAACTGGGCAAACCGAACAACGGCGGTACCAAGATATTTTCGATTTCGGGCGACGTCGAGAAACCCGGCAACTACGAAATTCCGCTCGGTACCCCGTTTGCGAAGCTGCTCGAAATTGCCGGCGGCATGCGCGGCGGCAAGCAGATCAAGGCGGTGATTCCGGGTGGGTCCTCGATGCCGGTATTGACTGGTGAAGTCATGATGGCAACCGATATGGACTATGACTCGATCGCCAAGGCCGGGTCGATGCTGGGTTCGGGCGCGGTGATCGTGATGGACGAGACACGCTGCATGGTGAAGTCGTTGTTGCGGCTGTCCTACTTCTATTTCGAAGAGTCGTGTGGACAGTGCACACCGTGTCGCGAAGGCACCGGTTGGCTGTATCGCGTGGTGCATCGCATCGAGCACGGGCTAGGCCGCCCCGACGATCTTGACCTGCTCAATTCGGTGGCTGACAACATCCAGGGACGCACCATTTGCGCGCTCGGCGACGCGGCGGCGATGCCGGTGCGCGCCTTCATCAAGAATTATCGCGACGAGTTCGCGTACCACATCGAGCACAAGCATTGCCTCGTGCCGGCCTACGTTTGAGAAGGGCCCCGAGGCGAACCTTATGATTGAACTGGAAATCGACGGCAACAAGGTGGAAGTGCGGGAAGGCAGCATGGTGATGGACGCCGCCAACAAGCTCGGCACCTATATTCCCCACTTCTGCTACCACAAGAAGCTTTCGATCGCGGCCAATTGCCGCATGTGCCTGGTGGAGGTCGAAAAGGCGCCGAAACCATTGCCTGCCTGTGCCACCCCGGTAACCCAGGGCATGAAGGTATTCACCGCCTCGGAGCAGGCGCGCAAGGCACAGGCGGGCGTGATGGAGTTTCTCCTGATCAACCATCCGCTAGACTGCCCGATCTGTGATCAGGGGGGCGAGTGCCAACTGCAGGACTTGGCGGTGGGCTACGGCGGTTCTGCATCGCGCTACCAGGAAGAAAAGCGTGTGGTGTTCCACAAGAGCGTGGGCCCCCTGGTCTCGATGGAGGAAATGACCCGCTGCATTCATTGCACGCGCTGTGTGCGTTTCGGTCAGGAGATCGCGGGCGTGATGGAGCTGGGCATGCTCGGACGCGGTGAGCATGCGGAAATCACGTCATTCGTGGGCAAGACCGTGGATTCGGAACTGTCGGGCAACATGATCGACATCTGCCCGGTGGGTGCGCTCACCAGCAAGCCATTCCGCTATTCGGCACGCACCTGGGAACTGGCGCGCCGCAAGAGCGTGAGCCCGCATGATTCGCTGGGCTCCAATCTGGTTATCCAGGTCAAGGGCAACCGCGTAATGCGCGTGGTGCCGCTGGAGAATGATGCGATCAATGAGTGCTGGATTTCCGACAAGGATCGTTTTTCGTATGAGGCGCTCAATTCCAACGAGCGGCTGACGCGCCCGATGCTCAAGCAGGGCGGTCACTGGGTTGAGGTCGAGTGGCAGACCGCCCTGGAATTTGTCGCCAACGGGCTGCGTGATATCCAGGCGCGCCACGGCGCTGCATCGATTGGAACCCTGGCGTCGCCCCACTCAACGCTTGAAGAGTTGCATCTCGCGCAGAAGCTCTCGCGTGCGCTCGGCAGCGAGAACATCGATCACCGTCTGCGGCAAAGCGATTTTTCGGGTGACGGGTCGCAGTCCGGCGTGACATGGCTGGGCATGCCGATCGCCGAGATCGACCAGCTTGATCGAGTACTGGTGGTAGGGTCGTTCCTGCGCAAGGATCACCCGCTGATCGCGCAACGTTTGCGGCAGAGCGCGAAGAAACGGGTGCAGATAAGTCTGGTCAATCCGGCAGACGACGATCAGTTGATGACCCTCGCGCACAGCGTGATCGTCGCGCCGTCCGCAATGGCGGCTGTACTCGACGGCATCATTGCCGCGCTCGATGGCAATGCTGCAGCTGAAAACGCGAGCGCAATCGCCGCCAGTCTCAGGGGCGGGCACCGGGTTGGTCTGTTCCTGGGCAACTTCGCACTGCAGGCGGCCGATGCCGCACGGCTGCATGCGCGGGTGCAGACCGTCGCCGATCGTTTGAGTCAGCTCAATCCCGACGCGTTGGTACGCTTTGGTTTCTTCGGTGAGGCGGCCAATAGCGTGGGTGCTGCGCTGACAGGGGCGGTACCACGCCAGGATGGTCTAAACGCCCGGCAAATGATCGAAGTGCCTCTCAAGGCTTACCTTGTGCTCAACGCCGAACCGGAACTCGACATGGCCAACGGTGCGCTGGCACGCAAGAGCCTGGCGAGTGCGGAGATGACGGTCGTGTTGACGCCATTCCGGCAATCGCTGGACTATGCCGACGTGCTGTTGCCGGTGGCGCCGTTCACAGAAACCGGGGGCACTTTCGTCAATACCGCCGGGACGGCACAGTCCTTTGCCGGTGTGGTGCGGCCACTGGGTGAAGCGCGGCCGGCATGGAAGGTTTTGCGCGTCCTGGGCAACCTGCTGGATTTGGATGGTTTCGGGCAGGAGTCGGTCGAGGCGGTGCGTGCGGAATGCCTGCCGGCCGATCTGGCAGCGCGTCTCGACAACCGTACCGCTGTTGTCGCAGCCGCTGTCCCGACCCATCCCATTGAGGGTTTCGAGCGTGTGGCCGACGTGCCGATTTATTTCGCCGATGCCCTGGTGCGGCGCGCGACATCGCTTGGGCAAACTGCGGATGCCCGTCCGCCGCGCGCCCGCATGAACAGTGCCGATCTGGCGCGACTCGGCGTAGCTGCGGGCGAAAAGGTGCGTATCGCAAACGATGCGTCCGAACTCGTGATCGCCGCGATTGCGGATTCGGGCGTTGCAGCCGGTTGCGTACGCCTCTCCGCGGGTCATGCGTCGACCATCGATGCCGGATCGCTTGCCGGCAGCCTCCGCGTGGAGCGTGCCTGATGGACGCCCTGGCGCATCAGCTTCATGTGTGGGGCGCACTGCACCTGGGTGCGGCGTGGCCCTACGTTTTCACCCTGGTCAAAACCTTGCTCTTGATCGTGGCGATTGTGGTTCCGCTGATGTTGGCGGTGGCCTACACCACTCTCTACGAGCGCAAGTTCATCGGCTGGATGCAGGTTCGTGTGGGTCCCAACGTGGTTACTTTTTTCGGCATCAAATGGTTGGGCGGCCTGGCGCAACCGATCGCCGATGGCCTCAAGCTGCTATTGAAGGAGGTCATCGTTCCGGCAGGTGCCAACAAGGGTTTGTTCCTGTTGGCACCGATCATGGTCATCATGCCGGCCATGGCCGCCTGGGCGGTGATGCCTTTCGGCCCGGAGCTGGTGCTGGCCAATATTGACGCCGGCCTGCTGTTCATCATGGCCATCACCTCAATGGAGGTTTACGGCGTAATCCTGGCCGGCTGGGCCTCGAACTCGAAGTACGCTTTCCTTGGCGCGCTGCGCGCTTCGGCGCAGATGATTTCCTACGAACTGGCGATGGGCTTTTCGCTGCTCATCGTGCTGCTGGTCGCCGGCAGCCTGAACATGAGCGAAATCGTTCTGGGCCAACAGCGCGGCATGTTCGCCGACATGGGGCTCAACTTCCTGTCATGGAACTGGTTGCCGTTGCTGCCGATTTTCGTCATTTTCCTGATTTCCGGTGTGGCTGAGACCAACCGCCATCCCTTTGACGTGGTCGAAGGCGAATCGGAAATCGTGGCCGGTCACATGGTCGAGTATTCAGGCATGGCGTTCGCGCTTTTTTTCCTGGCCGAATACGCCAGCATGATCCTGATTTCAGGCTTGGCCGCGGTGTTTTTCCTCGGCGGCTGGTCGGCCCCGCTGGATTCGGCTGTATTCAACTGGATCCCCGGCTGGTGCTGGCTGGCGCTCAAGATCTTCGGCGGTCTGACCTTTTTCATCTGGATTCGCGCCAGTTTCCCGCGTTATCGCTATGACCAGATCATGCGTCTGGGCTGGAAAGTCTTCATCCCGCTTACCCTGGTCTGGCTTACGGTGATCGGTTTGTGGACCGTGTCGCCATTCAATATCTGGAACTGAGATGTATACCGCGACTGCTGTCAAGGAATTCTTCGCCAGCCTCATGCTGCGAGAGCTTTTCAAGGGCATGGCTCTTACCGGTCGCCATTTGTTCGAACGCAAGATCACCCTCATGTTTCCCGAGGAAAAAACACCGCAGTCGCCGCGCTTTCGCGGCTTGCATGCGCTGCGCCGTTACCCCAACGGTGAGGAACGCTGTATCGCCTGCAAGCTGTGCGAGGCGGTTTGTCCGGCCCTGGCGATCACCATCGAATCGGAAGTTCGCGATGATGGCTCGCGCCGTACCACGCGCTACGATATCGATCTGACCAAGTGCATTTTCTGCGGCTTTTGCGAGGAATCCTGCCCGGTGGATTCGATCGTCGAGACCCACATTCTCGAGTATCACGGCGAAAAGCGTGGCGACCTGTACTACACAAAAGACATGTTGCTGGCAGTCGGTGATCGTTACGAGTCCGAGATTGCCGCGGCGCGGTCGGCGGATGCGGGTTTTCGGTAAGAAAGCGTTCAGCCAATTCATGTTCAAAGACTTGGTCTTCTACGTTTTCTCGCTGATTCTGGTGCTGGCCGCTATCGGGGTCATTACTTCGCGCAACCCGGTGCACGCCGCATTGCTTCTTATCCTTGCCTTCTTTACGGCCGCGGGCATTTGGGTCCTGCTCAAGGCGGAGTTTCTTGCCATCTCGCTGGTATTGGTCTATGTCGGTGCCGTGATGGTGCTGTTCCTGTTCGTGGTGATGATGCTCGACGTTAATATCGACAAGTTGCGTGAGGGCTTCTGGAAGAGTTCGTGGCTTGGCTTGCTGGTGGGCGCGGCCATGCTGATGGAAATGGCTTTCCTGCTTATGAGTCCGGCGTTCAGCGGCAGCGCGCCGTCCAACGCCGCATCTAGCCAGCCGGGCTACAGCAATATAAAGGAGCTCGGTCGCCTGATCTATACCGAGTATGCCTTTCCGTTTGAATTGGCGGCATTGATTCTGCTGGTTGCAATCGTGGCGGCTATAGCGCTTACCTTGCGTGGTCGCAAGGACGCCAAGACGCAGGATCCGGCCAGTCAGGTGCGCGTGAAAAGCGGCGATCGCCTGCGCATCGTGAAGATGAAATCCGAGTCGGCGCGCGCTGCGGACGCAAATGCCGGGGAGCCCAAGCCGTGACGCAGACCAACCTGCTGGTCTTGGGGGCGATGCTGTTCGCCATCAGCGTGGTCGGCATTTTTCTCAACCGCAAGAACCTGATCGTTCTGCTGATGGCCATCGAACTGATGCTGCTGGCGGTCAACATGAATTTCGTCACCTTTTCGCACTACCTGAATGACCCCGATGGCCAGATTTTCGTCTTCTTCATTCTGACTGTCGCCGCTGCGGAATCCGCAATCGGCCTGGCGATACTGGTGGTGCTGTTCCGCAACCTGAATACGATCAGCGTCGATGAACTCGACTCGCTGAAGGGATGAGATAACAATGAGCCTGCAAGGCCTGTTGCTGATGGTGGCGCTGGCGCCCCTGGCAGGAGCGATCGTGGCCGGCATGCTGGGTACCCGCATTCTTGGCGCGGTGGTCGGGCGGCGCACGGCCCACAGCGCCACCATTCTCGGAGTTCTGATCGCGTTTGTCGGATCGGTCCTGGTGGCGCAGCAGGCCTTCAATGTGCAGGGCGCGCTGTTCAACGGTGCCATCTACACCTGGTCAGTGGTCGACGGCGTCAAATTCGACATCGGCTTCCTGATCGATCGGCTCACCGTCACCATGATGCTGGTGGTGACCTTTGTCTCGTTGATGGTGCACATCTACACCATCGGCTACATGGCGGACGATCCCGGTTACCAGCGTTTCTTCGGTTACATATCGCTCTTCACCTTCGCCATGCTGATGCTGGTGATGAGCAACAACTTCCTGCAACTGTTTTTTGGCTGGGAGGCGGTGGGGCTGGTTTCCTACCTGTTGATCGGTTTCTGGTATACCCGACCCACCGCGATCTACGCCAATCTCAAGGCCTTCCTGGTCAATCGCGTCGGTGATTTCGGCTTTCTGCTCGGCATCGGGCTGGTGTTCGCGTATTTCGGATCGATGAACTATGCCGAGGTGTTTGCACACCCCGACCTCGGAAAGCTCTCCAGCGTAACGCTGCCCTACCTGCCGGGCGATCCGACAGTGCTTACCGCGATCTGCATCTGTCTTTTTATCGGCGCCATGGGCAAGAGTGCGCAGTTTCCGCTGCACGTCTGGCTGCCGGATTCGATGGAAGGGCCGACCCCGATTTCCGCCCTGATCCACGCGGCGACCATGGTGACGGCCGGCATCTTCATGGTGGCGCGCATGTCGCCGCTGTTCGAGCTGTCGGACGCAGCACTGTCGTTCGTCATTGTGATCGGGGCGATCACCGCGCTTTTCATGGGTTTCCTTGGCATCGTGCAAAACGATATCAAGCGTGTAGTCGCGTATTCGACCCTGTCGCAGCTGGGCTACATGACGGTGGCCCTGGGCTGTTCTGCCTACTCGGTGGCCATCTTCCATCTGATGACCCACGCGTTTTTCAAGGCCCTGCTGTTCCTGGGAGCCGGTTCGGTCATCATCGGCATGCATCACAACCAGGACATGCGCTACATGGGCGGCGCCTGGAAGTACATGAAGATCACCTGGATCACGTCGCTGATTGGCTCACTGGCCCTGATCGGTACGCCGTTCTTCTCCGGCTTTTATTCGAAAGACAGCATCATCGAGGCGGCGCATTTTTCAAGCATTCCCGGCGCCGGATTCGCCTACTGGTGCGTCTTGATCGGGGTGTTCGTGACCGCGTTCTATTCGTTCCGCATGTATTTCATGGTGTTCCACGGACCCGAACGCTACGGCGATGTGCCGCATGATGCACATGGACACGATGAGCATCATGGGTTGGAGCATGGCGACAAGCCGCATGAATCGCCATGGGTGGTATGGCTGCCGCTGGTTCTGCTTGCCATTCCATCGCTTTTGATCGGCTATTTGACGATCGGGCCGATGCTGCACGGCGGCTTCTTCGATGGCGCCATCCATGTTGACCCGGCGCACAAAGTGATGGCGCAGATGGGGGTGGTGTTCCGCGAGCACCACGGAGCACTCGGCATGGCGACTCATGCCTTGAGCAGCGCGCCGTTCTGGCTGGCGTTGGCCGGCGTTGCGCTTGCCTGGCTCTTTTATGTTGCCAAACCCGGAATCCCGGCAGCGATTCGCGCTCGCTGTACCCCGATCTACACGCTGCTCGACAACAAGTACTATATCGACCGCTTTAACGAGATCGTGTTCGCCGGCGGGGCGCGGCGTCTGGGCCAGGGTTTGTGGAAGTTTGGCGACGTCGGCCTGATCGACGGCATGATCGTCAATGGCAGTGCGCGCCTGGTGGGTTTTATAGCGCGGGTGACGCGCTTCTTCCAGACCGGCCACCTTTACCAATACGCTTTCGTGATGATCGTCGCGGTGTGGTTTGCGATCACCAAATTTGCGTTCTTCGGCAGCGGCTTGCAAAAATAAGACAGCCAACATAGCTCATGCAGTCAAGCGTACCGATTCTCAGCCTTTCGATCTGGCTGCCGATTGTTTCCGGACTGGCGGTTTTCGCCACTGGAGGCGATCGCAATGCGCAACTCGCACGCCTGCTGGCATTGCTGGGCTCGCTGGCCGCCTTTGCCGTCACTTTGCCGTTGATGCTTGATTTCAATACGGCCACCGCGCAATTCCAGTTTGTCGAGCGTTTCGACTGGATCGAGCGCTTCCATATCGAGTACTTTCTTGGTGTCGACGGTATTTCAGTGCTGTTCATTCCCCTGACCGCGTTCATCACGGTGCTGGTGGTCGTGGCCGGATGGGAAGTCATCGAGACCCGCGTGGCGCAGTACATGGGCTCGTTCCTGATTCTTTCCGGTTTGCTGATCGGTGTTTTCTGCGCACTTGATGGCGCCTTGTTTTACGTGTTTTTCGAAGCGACCCTGATTCCGATGTTCATCATCATCGGTGTCTGGGGCGGGCAGAACCGCGTGTATGCGGCCTTCAAGTTCTTTCTGTACACCCTGCTTGGCTCGCTCCTGACCCTGGTTGCCATCATTTACCTCTACCTCAAGTCGGGTGGCAGTTTCGATATCACGGCATGGCATTCGCTGCCGCTGCCGCTGGCGGCGCAGAAGCTCCTGTTCCTTGCGTTCTTCACCGCGTTCGCCGTCAAGGTGCCGATGTGGCCGGTGCATACCTGGCTGCCGGACGCGCACGTGCAGGCACCCACCGGGGGCTCGGTGGTCCTGGCGGCGATCATGCTCAAGCTCGGTGCCTACGGATTTTTGCGCTTTTCCCTGCCGATCGTGCCGGATGGCAGCCGCGAGCTGGCCTCGCTGATGATCGCGCTGTCGCTGATCGCCGTGGTCTACATCGGTCTGGTCGCACTGGTTCAGCAGGACATGAAAAAGCTGGTGGCCTACTCGTCGATCGCGCATATGGGCTTCGTCACGCTGGGCTTTTTCATGTTCAACGAGGGGCAACTGATCGGCATGGCGGTGGAGGGTGGGATCATCCAGATGGTGTCGCACGGGTTCATCTCCGGCGCCATGTTTCTTTGCATCGGCGTGCTTTACGATCGCATGCATACCCGCGACATCGCCGATTACGGTGGCGTGGTCAACACCATGCCGAAGTTCGCGGCTTTCGCGGTTTTGTTTGCCATGGCCAACAGCGGCCTGCCGGCAACCTCGGGATTCGTCGGCGAGTTCCTGGTGATCCTGGGCGCGGTCAAGTACAACTTCTGGGTCGCATTCGCCGCATCGACAACCCTGATCTTCGGTGCTGCCTACTCGCTCTGGATGGTCAAGCGGGTGATCTTCGGCGTCGTCGCCAACGATCATGTGGCGAAGCTGCACGACCTCGATCGCCGCGAATTCACCGTTCTGGCGCTGCTGGCCGCGGCGGTGATTTACATGGGCGTCAATCCGAAACCTTTCACCGACATCATGCATGCGTCGGTGGCGCAGTTGGTCAAGCACGTGGCCAAGAGCAAGATCTGAGACGTTGCTGGCCATCATGAACATGAACAGCCTCATTCCCGCCTACCCGGAACTTGTCATCGCGATCACGACCCTGGTCGTCCTGATGGCCGACTTGTGGGTGCCACGGGATCGCAAAATCGTCCTTCAGTGGATCAGCCTCACCGGCATCGCACTGGCCGCGGCGATCTCGTTCGCATTGCTGGTTGACGGTACCCGGGCGCACGCGTTTTCCAACATGTTCGTGGCCGACCCGCTGGCCAATCTGCTCAAGCTGGGCGCCTACTTGTCGGTGGCTACCACCTTCATCTATGCCAGGCGCTACATGGCGGAACGCGAACTGCTCAGTGGCGAGTACTACATTCTCGCGATGTTCGCCTTGCTGGGCATGATGGTGATGATTTCGGCCAACCATTTCGTCACCCTGTATCTCGGGCTGGAGATGTTGTCCCTGTCGCTCTATGCGATGGTGGCGTTGAATCGCGACTCCGCCATCTCCACCGAGGCGGCCATCAAATACTTTGTACTGGGCGCATTGGCATCAGGCCTGCTGCTATACGGTATTTCGATGATCTATGGTGGTACTGGCGGCCATCTGGACCTGAACCTGGTGGCCAAGGAACTGGCCTCGGGCGAGGCGAAGAAAAGCATGGTTTTGTTCGGCCTGGTATTCGTAGTCGCAGGGCTGGCATTCAAGCTGGGTGTGGTGCCATTTCACATGTGGATTCCGGACGTCTATCACGGTGCGCCCACCGCGATCACCCTGATGATCGGCGCCGCACCCAAGCTGGCGGGCTTTGCGATCGTGATTCGCCTGCTGGTGGGCGGCTTGATCGGCGTGGCGGCGGACTGGCAAGGCATGCTGGTGATTCTTGCCGTGCTGTCGATGGCGCTCGGCAATCTGGCGGCGATCGCCCAGACCAATATCAAGCGCATGCTGGCCTACTCGACCATTGCCCATATGGGCTTCATGTTGCTTGGCCTGGTGTCGGGCGTGGTCAACGGCAACCGCCTGAACATCATCGATGCCTACGGTTCGGCGCTGTTCTACGTGCTGGTCTATGTTCTCACCACACTGGCTTCATTTGGCACCATTTTGCTGTTGACGCGGCGCGGCTTCGAAGCGGAGACCCTGGATGACTTCAAGGGCCTGTATGCCAGAAACCCCTGGTTTGCCTGGATGATGCTGATAGTGATGTTTTCCCTGGCAGGCATTCCGCCGACGGTGGGTTTCTATGCCAAGCTGTCGGTGCTGCAGGCGGCGGTTGCCGCCGACCTGCTGTGGCTCGCGGTGGTTGCTGTAGTGTTCTCGCTGATTGGCGCTTTCTACTATTTGCGGGTGGTCAAGGTCATGTTTTTCGATGAACCGCTCGACACGAAACCCCTGGCCGACGGCGCCGGCATGCGCCTTTTGCTTTCGGCCAATGGATTGGCCTTGCTGCTGCTCGGTGTCATGCCGGGTGGATTGATGACGCTGTGCATCACTGCGATGAAGGGATCGCTGTAGTCACCCGCTTGAGACGGCTGACTGCGGCATTGCGCCGATGAGCAAGTTCGAGGAAAAGACCCTGGCCTCCAGGCGCGTCTATGAAGGCGTGCTCCTGAAGGTTAATTCGGATCGCGTGCGTTTGCCTGATGGTGGCGAGTCAGTGCGTGAATTCGTCGAACACCCGGGTGCCGTCATGGTGATTCCCCTCTTGGCCGACGGTCGGGTGGTGATGGAGCGGCAGTACCGTTATCCGCTCAAACGCGAGTTCATCGAATTTCCCGCCGGCAAGATCGATCCCGGCGAAGAGCCGTTGGCCACCGCCAAACGCGAATTGCGCGAGGAGACCGGCTATGAGGCGCAGGAATGGACACATTTGACGACCATTCATCCTTTGATCGCCTACTCCGACGAGCGTATCGAAGTCTTCTCGGCGCGCAAACTGACCATGCGGAGCGCCGCGCTCGAAGCAGGCGAGTTTCTCGAGGTGTTCGCAGCCAACCCGATCGAAGCCCTGCGCTGGGTGCGCGAAGGTCGCGTCACGGATGTCAAGACCGTCATCGGCCTGTTCTGGCTGGAAAAATTGCAACGCGGCGAGTGGAAGTGACTTGCGCCTGATACCGCTCGCAAGCTTTCCTGGACCGCGCGGGACGCGGATCGCAAGCGTATGTTCAAAGGCTGTCTCCGGGAATTGAATGATGCGCGTGCCGTTTGAATTGTTCATCGCTGCGCGCTACGTGCGCTCGCGCAAGGGGGCGCATGGCACAGCCGGCGGGTTCCTGTCGTTCATTTCGTTCGCCTCCGTCGCCGGCATTGGCCTGGGCGTGTGGGCCCTGATCGTGGTGCTGTCGGTGATGAACGGCTTTCAGAAGGAGGTGCGCGACCGCATGCTGTCGGTGGTTGCGCATATCGAGATTTTCGGTGCAGCCGGCACGGTAGCCGCGTGGGAGCCACTGCTCAAGCAGGCGGCGCGCCATCCGCGGGTGGTCGCCGGGGCACCTTATGTGCTGGCACAGGGGATGCTGACCAATGCCGATGCGGTGCGTGGCGCCGTGATTCGCGGCGTCCTGCCCGAACGCGAGGCGAGCGTAGCCACGCTTGCCGTCAAGGGCGGAAACCTCTCCGATCTGCGGCCGGGCGAATTCAACGTTGTTCTCGGCAATGAATTGGCGCGTGCCCTGGGTGTTGTGCCCGGCGACAAGGTCACGCTGATCGCGCCGCAAGGCAACATCACCCCGGCGGGGGTGATTCCGCGCCTGAAGCAGTTCCGCGTCGCGGGCGTATTTGAATCCGGGCATTTCGAATATGACTCGGCATTGGCCCTGGTAGCGCTTGAAGATGCGCAAAAGTTGTTCCGCATGGACGGTGTGACCGGCATTCGCTTGAAAGTAGACGACCTCTACGAAGCGCCGCTGATTGCACGCGACCTCACACGCATGGTTGACGCGGACGTGCTGATTCGCGATTGGGGCCGCATCAATCGCAACTGGTTCGCCGCGGTACAGGTCGAGAAGCGCATGATGTTCGTCATTCTGACCTTGATCGTAGCCGTGGCCGCGTTCAACCTGGTGTCGTCCCTGGTGATGACAGTCACCGACAAGCGCGCCGACATCGCGATATTGCGCACACTTGGCGCCACGCCGGGCTCGATTCAACGCATTTTCATGGTGCAAGGCGCGGTGTCGGGTGCCTTCGGCACGCTGCTGGGGGCGGCGGTGGGCATTGTCACCGCCTTGAACCTTGAGGTATGGGTGCCAGCGATCGAGCGCCTTTTCGGCATTCAGTTCCTGGCCAAGGACATTTACTTCATCAATTCGCTGCCCTCGGACCCGCGTGCGGGCGATATGGTCGCCATCATCTGCATCGCGCTTTTGATGTCCCTGCTAGCCACTTTGTATCCGAGTTGGCGCGCGGCACGTTTGAAGCCTGCGGAAACCCTGCGCTATGAGTGAGCACGAAGTGGTCATTGCGGCAATCGGCGTGATCAAGACCTTTCGCCAGGGCGCTGATGCGGTTGAAGTATTGCGAGGTGTCGACCTCGAAGTGCGCGCCGGCGAATCCATCGCGATCATCGGCGCCTCAGGGTCGGGCAAGAGCTCGCTCTTGCATTGTCTGGGCGGGCTCGATGCGCCAAGTGCGGGGCAGGTGATGGCTGACGGTCAGAACATTGCGGTCATGACCGAAGCCAGACGTTGTGAATTGCGCAATCGCTACCTGGGGTTTGTTTACCAGTTTCACCATCTGCTGCCTGAATTCAGCGCAGTCGAGAATGTCGCGATGCCGCTCCTGATTCGCCGGCTGGCGCGCCCACAGGCATTGGCCGAGGCTGCCACGCTGCTCAGTGCGGTCGGGCTGGGGCACAGGCTGGAACACGCACCCGGCGAACTCTCCGGCGGGGAGCGCCAGCGTGCCGCATTGGCACGGGCACTGGTAACCAGGCCGCGTTGCATACTGGCCGACGAGCCAACCGGAAACCTCGATCGCGACAGCGCCGCCGGCGTTTTCAGCCTTATGATGAAACTCAAGCGCGACTATGACACCGCCATCGTGGTCGCCACCCACGATCGCGAATTGGCAGCCTCGATGGATCGCTGCCTTGAGTTGCGCGGCGGACGGCTGTTGCCGATTTAGGGGCGGCAGCAGTACTTGAGGAGTGTCGTCAAGGGTCACGGTATCGGCCGCACCGCTGGTTGCGTATCGCGCGCATGCTCTCAGGCGCGATGCAGGTCGTGGCGGCTGTTCAGACCTGCAGCGCCGGATGGTCGGGTGCGACTTCAGCGATCACATGGTTGACCAGACGCCTGGCAATCGACAGCCGATGCGGCAACGACGGCAAGGCATCAAGTTTGAACCACTGGGCGTCGTCAATTTCACCCTCCTGCGGCACGATGTCGCCACTGACGTAATCGGCCACATAGGCGATCATCAGCGAGTTGGGAAACGGCCAACCCTGACTTGCGAAGTAGCGCAGGTTGGACACCTTGAGGCCGACTTCCTCGAAGGATTCGCGGTGAATGCATTCCTCGATGGATTCGGACGGCTCGACAAAGCCCGCCAGGGCGCTGTACATGCGGCGCGGAAAGCGCGCCGAGCGCGCCAGCAGCAATTCCCGTCCTGTAGCCGTGTCGCGCTTGATCACCACCATCATGGCAGGTGAAACCTTCGGGTAATAGGTCTCGCCGCAGTTCGTGCATTTGCGTGAACGTCCGCCTTCGTGGATTTCTGTGGGTGTGCCGCAGGCGCCGCAAAAGTGATGGGTGCGGTCAAACTCCAGCATTTGCACCGCGCGCCCGCCGATTGCCAAGAGGTCGTCCGGCAGGCGATTGAACAGCATGCGCATGTTCTCGAAGGCATGGCCTTCGGGCGCTCGACCGCTTGCGGCGTGGGCCGCCCAGACCGGTGTCTGGCCCAGCATGCCGACGAAGCGCGCGCGTTCACGCTCGATTCCAAGACTGCCGGACAAGACATCCGCGGGCAGCGGCAGCATCGGTTCGGAGTGCGCGGTGTATACGAGCAGGTTGTTGCGATGAAACACGAACCACAGGCCGTCATCACCCACACTCGCTGGCGCGGTCCAGATCGGTTCGAAATGTGATGGAAGAATCATGTGCGCATTTTATCAGGCGCGATTGCCGCACCGAGCGTCGCTGAAAGCATTCGAGCCCGCCTGCAAACGGCGAACTCGGCGCGACTCAAGGGCATGCTCGACAGCGGCCTGCTCAGGGCAGGTACGCTCCGGCAGTCGCGCAAGGCTGGCTGTCGTCATTTGAAAAGGCTGCGGCGGGTTGCACGCCTGTTACCGGAATCACCAGTAGGTCACGATCATCTTGGTGGCCAGCAAAAACAAGCAGCCGGCGAAAATGCGGCGCAGCGTGTCCACCGGCATTCGATGCGCTGCGCGCGCACCGAACGGGGCGGTCAGCGTGCTGGCGGCAACCAGTGCAATGAGTGCCGGCAGGTACACGAAGCCCAGGCTCCCGGCCGGCAGTCCGGGTACGTTCCAGCCGCCCACTATGTAGCCCAAGGTGCCCACCAGGCCGATGGGTATGCTGATTGCCGCCGCTGTGGCGATTGCCGTGCGTACCGGGATCCCGCAGAACATCATGAACGGCATGCTCAGAAAAGCCCCGCCCGCCGATACCAGGCCCGAAATGATTCCGATGCTAACACCCACGGCGAATAGCGGACCGGCTGCGGGCAAGCTGCGCGCGGCCGGTGGCTTGCGTCCGAGCAGTATCTGGGTGGCGCCAGCGTAGACGATCACCGCGAAGGCAAGTGCCAGCGCACGCTGCGGCAGCAAGCCGGCGGCGGCAGTCGACGCCAACGTTCCCGCGAGCATGCCGGGCACCATGCGCCGCGCCACGCTCCAGTCGACCACGCCATGCCGCTGATGCTCGCGCACCCCGGCTGCGGCGGTGAACATGATCGATGCCATGCAGGTGCCAAGCGCGAGATGAACATTGTGTTCGGGTATCAGACTCTGGGCCGCAAACATCGCCGCAAGTATCGGCACCAACATCATGCCGCCACCGATTCCCAGCATGCCTGCAAGAAACCCGATAACGGCGCCTGTCAAGGCGTAACCGGCGATCCAGGTCACAGGCGCGCCGGTCGGGCCAGCAAACCCTCGATATGTGCCCACTCGCGCAGCGTGACAGGTGTGATCGACAGCCGGTTGCCGCGCTTGAGGATCGTCATCCCGGCCAGAACGGGGTCGGCGCGCAATTCGTCCAGGCCGAGCAGGCGTGTCTTGCGCACAAAGCGTACCGCGACGTTTTGCCAACGCGGCTTGTCGGGCGTGGATCTCGGGTCGAAATAAGGGCTGGCGGGATCGAACTGGGTGGCGTCGGGAAATGCGCGGTTGGTCACTTTGCAGACACCCGCTATACCTGGTTGCGGGCATGAAGAGTGGTAGAACAAAGCCAGATCACCCGGTTGCATGGCGTCGCGCATGAAGTTGCGCGCCTGGTAGTTGCGCACACCGAACCAGGGCAGGTCGCGACGGGGCGCCACCGCGAGGTCATCTATCGAGACCTCGTCAGGCTCGGATTTCATCAGCCAGTGGCGCATCATAAAAGCACTTGAGAGACATAAAAAAGCGGCGCCGCGCGCCGCTTCTCAGTTCCGGCATGCGGCCGGCAATGCCGACATCGCCGCCTTCAGATGCATGCACAGACCAGCAGTCCTGCGTGGGTATGTGCATCGCGTTCAAGGGTTCCCCGCAATGCGGCCAGGCCCTCATCCTGAACCTGTGGTCCAGGTTGGCTGCCTCATGAAGATCACATCAGGGTCTTGCACTGGTCATCAGGGAGCTTGCGCTATGAGACCGGACGAGACGCACAACAGTAATCGATTCTTCAGCAACCGTGCTTTTAAGCTTATTGGTTCAAGGAATTTGAGACCTTGACCAACACCGCAGGGAATTCGTTTTAAGCCAGGCCCGACCCTCGCTTAAAACCACTCCGAAACCTTGTTATGCCCTAGGGTGCCTAAAACAACTTCTCCTGGGTTGCAAGAGCATCATCAACCAGCGTATTCATGGTGCTCATTCTACGCTTGTACTCGGCCAAGTCAAACCCGGCGCCGGTGCGCGACGCGAGAAGTTCGTGCGCGATGTTGAGCGCGGCCATCACAGCGATGCGATCGGCGCCGGCAATCTTGCCGGCGCCTTTGATTTCACGCATTTTCTGGTCAAGATAGGCAACCGATGCCATCAGGTTTTCGCGCTCGTCGTCGGGACAGGCAACCCGGTACTGCCGATCAAGAATGGTCACATCCAGATTTTTCACCGACGATTTCGCTGTGGCCATGTTCAGGTCTCTTCAGGCGTATCGGGCATTTGTGCCAGCAATGCGTCCACACGTTCGCGCGCGGAGGACAATTTTCCGTCGAGCCGCTTGTTTTCGGCGTCGAGCAGGGCCGCCTGCGCGCGCAGATCGCGATTTTCCTCCTTGATTTGCTTGTGCATGGTCACCAGGTGCGCAACTTTTTGCTCCAAGTTTTCTAGCTCGGTCATAAACCAAATGGTGTTCGAAAACTCATGTCAAGTCAAGGCAATATGTCGTACTGTGAAGGTGAAATCGCCAATTTGAGAAACGGCCATGTCACTGGGCGCGGCGGCGCCGGGTTTGGTCCAACCGATCGCACAATGCGCTGGTGCCTTCAAACATGCGCGCGGTCGGTACCGCGATTAGTTGCGCGGGAATCGCGAAGCTGGCGCCATGGCGTACCGCATCAAGTGCGGGCCAGCGTTGCCAGTTTGCGAGCCAGGCGCGCGCCACGGCGGGTTCGGCGATTGCGATAATGGCCTCCGGATTGGCCGCAACCACCGCCTCGTACCCCACGGTCGGCACCAGAACCGCGGCATCACCGAAGACATTGCGGCCGCCGCACAGGCGCAAGGCATCGGCGATCAGGTGTCGATCATTGATGGTCATCAGCGGCGAGTTCCAGATTTGCAGGAAAACCCGCACGGGCGCCGCACCGGCGTGGGCCTGGCGCAGGGCGTCGGTGTGCAGCCGGTACTGGCGCGCAGTGGCGGCAGCGGTCGCGCTGCCGGCGAGACGCCCGAAACTCTCCAGGGCGGCCGCAATGTCCGCCAGGGATCTGGGGTCGCTGACAAACACCGGAACCTTCAAGCGCAGCAACTGAGCCATCTGCCGTTGTGCCGCGCCATGCGGCCAGGCGATGATCAGGTCGGGCGATAGAGCGGCAATTGCCTCAATATCGAGGGTGGCGCTGTTGCCGACGCGTGGCAAAGTGGCCGCCGCTGCCGGATAGTCGCTGAACTCGACAGTACCCACTACGTGCGCGCCGGCGCCGGCGGCGAACAGCAACTCGGTCGCCCCGGGTGAAAGGCTGATGATGCGCTTGGCGGGGCTTGCCAGTGTGACGGTCTTGCCGGCATCGTCCATCAGGCTTACGTCAGCCAGGGCGATACCATTGATTGCAAGTGCACCAAGTATTGCTGCCAGGCCGCTGCGGGCGCAGCGGCGCGCGCTTGCCGAAACGGGGTTCACAGCCGGTCGGCCTCTGGACCAAGATTGAAGCGGAAGACAGTCTCCCGGCCGGGCATCGAATGCGCTTCAACGTTGCCGCCATGCCGTTCGACCAGGCGCTTGATGATCGCCAGTCCCACGCCGGTGCCGGGAAACTCGGCGGCAGAATGCATACGCTGGAACATGCCAAACATTCGATCCGCGTAACGCATGTCAAACCCGACGCCGTTGTCGCTTATGCGGTACCACCTTTTTTCGTGCTCCATCTGCTGGTCGATCGTGATCTCGGGTTGCGCAATCTTTGCTGAATATTTGAATGCATTGCCGATCAGGTTTTCAAGTATCTGGCGCAGCATCGCCGGGTCGGCGCTCGCCTTGCCAAGCGGCCTGATAGTGCAGCGGCTGTCGGGCTGCGCGGTGCCCAGGCGCAGCACCACCTCGGTGTTCGGCCCCGCGACGAGGGCGGAACCCAATTCGCAAAGCACCAGTAGTGTGGCGTAAGCGGTGGCGCAGCGCAGTGCGAAGCGATGCCCGACTGCCATTGCCGCATCCTCCGCAAGCGACTGTTCGCCCGACGCGGGTGTGAGATTCGAAACTGGTTTCAAGAATCGTCGTGTTCAGGTCCGGTCAGACATAGCGGGGCGCCCCAAGGCTGGATTGCGGCGCGCAAAGGTGGGCTGCAATAATGCGCATATCCACAACGTCGAGAATACCTCATGCTCATCACCCGCACACTGCTGGGCGCCCTTTCACTGGAAGCGGCGCAAAGCCCGAGACGGCGCAAGAATCGCAACTTCCACACCAGCGACGCGGCGCGCGCGCAGCGCCTGCTCAATGCGATGGAGCCGGATTCATACGTGCGCCCGCACTGTCATCTGGATCAAGAGAAGACCGAAACCATCATCGCCCTGCAGGGCAGCTTCGGTCTGGTCACCTTCAACTGTGACGGCGGCATCGCCTCATGTGATGTGATTGCCTGCGGCGGACCGGCGCTCGGATTCGATATTCCATCCGGTACTTTTCACACACTGGTGGCGCTCGAGTCGGGATCGGTGTTCTTCGAGGCAAAGGCCGGACCGTATGTGCCGCTTCACGAAACTGAAACAGCAGCGTGGGCGCCGCTGGAGGGCGCGCCTGGAGCGCCGGCCTACCTGCAGCGAATGCGCGCCTTGTTTGCCTGAAAGCGCTCCTTGCGAGAATGACGCGCCCTGGCCGCATCGCGGCCAAGCCGAGGCATCGGTCTTGCAGCAAATGCGTACTGGTTTTCCGTATTGCGCCGGCCTGTGCCGCGCGTTTGGCTCTGGTTCATGTGAGCGATGCCGTTGCTCGCAGGGTGGGGGAGGCCATCAGGGCGCGAGCGCGGTCGAGTGCCGCTGCAAGGTTCGGCAGCAGGTTGGCCACGCCGAGGGTATCGGTGAAGCCGGCACGCGCGATCAGCGAAGCAGGCTGCTGGTTCAAATCGCACAGAATCAGCGTCGCGCCGTGCCGGGCCAGACTCTTGCGCAGCGTTTCCAGCGTTTCGAGGCCGGTGGTGTCTACATTGATCACGTGATGCAAGTCGAGCACCAACACGCCTGGTTGCGCTGCGCCGGCATCACTCTCGAGCAATGCCTCAAGTTTGCCGACGGAGCCGAAAAACAAGGAACCGAACAAGCGATAGGCTGCCACGCCGGCGGGAATCGTGCTGCCGGTAGGCAGTGTTTCCTGCCGCACCGGTTCGATGCTGGTCAGGCTCGATATGCGATAGATGAAGAACACGCACGCCAGCACCAAGCCCACTTCCACGGCAACCGTAAGATCGAGAATGACGGTCAACAGGAAGGTCGACAGCATGGTGATGCGATACGGCAGCGAATACTGCCGCAAGCGGGGAAACTCGCTCCATTCGCCCATGTTGTAGGCCACAAACAGCAGAATTGCCGCCAACGCCACCAATGGCACATGGTGCGCCAGCGGCGCCGCCACCAGCACGATTGCCAGCAATACCAGGGCGTGGATGATGCCCGCCACCGGCGAACGGGCGCCCGAACGCGCATTGGTGCTGGTACGTGCGATGGTACCGGTGGCTGGCATACAACCGAAAAACGGGCCGATGAAGTTGGCCAGGCCTTGCGCCATCAATTCCTGGTTTGGGTCATGCCGATCATCGATCATGCCGTCAGCGACGCGCGCGCACAGCAGCGATTCGATCGCGCCAAGCATGGCTATGGTGATGGTCGGGGTCACCAGGGACCGTACGCTTGCCCAGTTGAATTCCGGCAAGGCGAAGGCCGGCAGCGTTTGCGGAATGCCGCCGAACTTCGAACCGATGGTTTCGACCGGCAATTGCCAGACGGCGGTCGCAATCGTAGCCAGGGTCAGCGCGACGATCGTGCCTGGCAGCCGGGCCAGGCCCCGCAGGCGACCCGGTAGCTGTCGCACGGCCGGTGGCCACAAGATGATCATGACCAGCGCGGATATGCCAAGGCTGACGGTTGCCACGTCGATGGTATGCAGGTGCGCGTACAGTATTTTCAACAGGGCGAAAAAGTCCGCCGGAATCCTGCCGTCGACTTTGAGCCCGAGGAATTCCTTGACCTGCGAGAGTGCGATCAGAATCGCGATACCGTTGGTGAAGCCAATGATGATCGATACCGGAATGAAGCGGATCATCGATCCCAGGCGCGTGAGTCCCATGATGAAAAGAAGCACGCCGGCCATGATGGTGGAAATCAGCAGATTGGCCAGGCCATGATTGACAACAATGCCATACACGATGACGATGAACGCGCCCGCAGGTCCGCCGATCTGCACGCGCGATCCGCCGAAACCTGAAATGATGACGCCTGCGATGATTGCTGTGAAAATGCCCGCTTCCGGTTTCATGCCGCTGGCGGTGGCGAAGGCTATCGCCAGCGGCAGTGCGAGCACACCGACGGTGATTCCGGCGATCAGGTCATTGCCGAACTTGCCGGCATCGTAGCTACGCAGGCTCTTGAAGAGATACGGCTTGAACGGGTGCAGGTGAAAGGCCATGAAGAGCTTCACTGAAAACGGGGGCGCCGAACAGGTGGATGAAGCGCCAGGTTTTCAATTTGCGGAGCGCAATGCTGCAAGCGTGCGATAAAGCGTAGACGCTGTGACAGGCGGCACGGCCTGGTCGGG
>JAYTDE010000234.1:0-2704 GCA_043736195.1 Burkholderiales bacterium
GCGATCGCCGGCCGTATCGTCGATGTGCGCAGCTTCGCTGGCGTGGCCCGCGCATGAAGCCCTTTAACCGGCTCGAAGCAATCGCCGCGCCATTGATGCGCGCCAACATCGATACCGATCAGATCATCCGCATCGACCGCATGGTGGCCCATCCCCGCGACCGGCTTGGGCCCTTCTGTATGGAAGCCTGGCGCTTCCTGGCGGACGGCAGCGACAACCCGGACTTCGCGCCGAACACGCCGCGCCACCGCAATGCCGAAATTCTGGTCGCCGCCGAGAACTTCGGCTGCGGCAGTTCACGCGAGCATGCGGTATGGGCGCTGGTCGGCTGGGGCATACGCGCGGTGATCGCGCCCAGCTTCGGCGATATCTTCTACGCCAACTGTTTCCAGAACGGCTTGTTGCCGATACGCTTGGCCGAAACTGAGGTCGCGGCGATCGCCGTCGAGCTTGAACAGTGCGCGACGGCCGCCATCGGCATCGACCTTGAGGCGTGTACCGTCACCACCCCGGACGGCCGCGTGCTTGCGTTCGCAATCGAACCGGAGCGTCGGGAGGCACTGCTGGCCGGCCTGGATGAAGTCGGCATCACCTTGCGCGATCAGCCCCTCATCAAGGCCTTTCGCCGCGCCGACGAAATCGCACGGCCATGGATTTATCGACAGACCGAAAGCACCGTCGCGAAAAAGTTGCTGATCTTAGCCGGTGACGGCATCGGCCCGGAAATACTGGCGCAAACGCGCCGCGTGGTCGAATGGTTCGCCGCCAATCGCGGCATACGCCTGGAGCTCAAGGAGGAACTGTTCGGCATCGCCGCCTGGAAACAGCATGGCCACCTGATGCGCGATGCCACCTGGCAGGCGGTGCTGGACAGTGACGCCATCCTGTTCGGCGCCATCGGTTCGCCCGACTACGCAGCCATAGCGCCCGAGCATCGCCGAGTCGACCAGTTGCTGCGCATGCGCCATGAACTCGACCTCTTCACCAACCTGCGCCCGGTGCGTGCACTTCCCGCACTGGCCGACTGCTCGACCTTGCGCGCCGACGTGCTGGCCGGCACCGACCTGGTGCTGGTGCGCGAGCTGACCGGCGGGCTGTACTTCGGCTCACCGCGGGGCATCGAGACCCTGGCCGACGGCAGCCGCCGGGTGGTCAACACCATGGCCTACAGCGAAGCGCAGATCGAGCGCATCGCGCGCGCCGCCTTCGATCTGGCGCGCACCCGCAGCCACCGCCTGTGCTCGGTGGACAAGGCGAATGTGCTGGAAAACGGCGTGCTGTGGCGTGAAACGGTGAGCGCGCTGCACCAGGCCGAATATGCGGATGTCGAGCTGTCGCACATGTACGTCGACAACGCCGCCATGCAACTGGTGAAGAACCCGCGCCAGTTCGACGTGATGGTCACCGAGAACCTGTTCGGTGACATCCTTTCCGATTGCGCCGCGATGGTGGCCGGCTCGATCGGCATGCTGCCTTCGGCGTCACTTGGTGCGCCGACCGCAAGCGGGCGCCGCGCACTGTACGAGCCGATCCACGGCAGCGCACCCGATATCGCGGGGCAAGGTATCGCCAACCCGCTGGGGTCGATCCTCAGCTTCGCCATGTGCCTGACCCACAGCTTCGGCATGCCGCAGGAGGCACGCCTGCTCGAGGAGGCGGTTGAACGGGTGCTTGAAGCCGGCATGCGCACGCCGGATATCGCGGTGGCCGGCGCGCCATCGGTAAGCACTGTGCAGATGGGCGACGCGGTGCTCGCTGAACTGGCGCGCGCGCAGTTGCCGCTTGCCTGAAGCGTCGGCGGCCCGCGCCGTCAGGGCATACCGCGGCCCAAGCACCTCGCCAGCGCGGCGTGCTGCGCCAACACGAAAATTCCCCCTCTTTCATTCGAACCACACCGGATCACAACCACCATGAAAATCATCCAGGCCACCTCCTTCTCGATCGACAGCCTGGCTGCCACCGAAGCGGCGAGCCCACGCGCGCGACGCGGGGAAATAGTGGTCCGGGTCAACGCGGTAAGCCTCAACTACCGCGACCTCGCCGTGCTTTCCGGCAGCTATATGCCAGGTCTCGCCTTGCCCTATGTGCCGGCTTCGGATGCCTGCGGCACCGTCGAAGCCATTGGCGAGGATGTCACACGATTCAAGGTCGGCGACCGGGTGGTGCCCTGCTACATCCGCGGTTGGCATGATGGCGCACTGACCCTGGCGCAGCGCAGCCAGGGCACGCTGGGCGGCCCCTTGCCGGGCGTGCTGCAGGAACTGATCGTGATCGCCGCCGAAGACGCGGTTGCCGCGCCACCGCACTTAAGCGACGCCGAAGCCAGCACCCTGCCGATCGCCGCCCTCACCGCCTGGTCATGCTTGATGTGCGGCGGCATCAAGGCCGGCGACAACGTGCTGGTACAGGGCAGCGGCGGCGTCGCCTTGTTCGCGCTGCAGTTCGCCCGAGCTGCCGGTGCACGGGTGGTGGCGCTGACTTCCGGACCCGAAAAAGCGGCCCTGCTCGAATGCATGGGCGCAGCCGCGGTGATCAACTATCGGCAGACGCCGCAATGGGCCGACGCGGTGCGCGCAGCGACCGGCGGCGCCGGCGCCGACATCATCGTCGAGACCACCGGATCGTCGCTCGCGCAATCGCTGGCGGCGGTGGCGTTTGGCGGTTTCGTAGGCGTGGTGGGCTTCGTCGCCGGCATGGAAGCCCC
>JAYTDE010000235.1:0-2030 GCA_043736195.1 Burkholderiales bacterium
CGTCGCACAGGTCTATCTTTCGCGCGCTTCGCCCGTTCCGGGGCGAACTCATTCGTCCGGGAGGGCGAATCCCGCATTCCGCTTGGTCAGGTATGCGGCTTTTCGTTTCTCCATTTGAGGAGTTCGCAACATGTCCCATCCAGCCTTCACGCTCGAAGAGTATCGGGCTGCCACTTATCACCTCACGCGGCCCGCGCGTGCCCAGCTTGAGGCGTTTGCCTCGCATGTCTCGCAGGCGCACAGCTGGTACAAGTCGCTATCGTTCGAGCCGCCCGGCAGCGCCTTCTGTTTTTTCGTCGATCCGTATGCGGGCATGGATATCGTGCAGCGGGCCGGCGCCGGCTTCGAGCTTCAATGGCGTGACAAGGCGGGCTTTCACTACAACCAGCTTGCCACCGCAGCGCATCGCGAACGCTTCGGCCACCTGGCGTTCTGTTCCGGCGGGCGCGAGATGGTGCCCGAGCCGCTCAGGACCATCGATGGCCTGCGGGTTCCCGCCGATGCCGCGCCGATGATCTATGACCCGTACTTGCGTGATTTCCGGCGCCTGCCCTCAAAGATCATGCGCGCTGGTGTCGCGTCATTCAGCAGCGTCGTTCACGACCATACGGTCAATACTCCCTTCGTCTCCATGTTTCTCGCACAACAACCGCCACCCGACTGGCCTGCTGCAAGCGGCGGGCCGGCGGTGCTCGAACGCATGCGCGCACGACTTGCAGAACTCGCGCGGCTCCATGCGGCCGATGAGGCCTTGCCGCCCGAGGCGCGCAGCGGCCGCAACCGGTACGACGAAGATCCGGCGCTCGATGAATTGCTGGCGCCGGAGCGGCGCCGCCAGCATCTGGGCATGATCGCCGCTGCGCTGAATGTGCTGCAGTTGATTGCGGGGGATTCTGTGGCGGTTTGACGATGCTGTTTGTCAACTCGACGCGCTCGCACGCGGCGTGTGGCATTGCGCGCGGCTGCAAGGCGCATGCAAATCACGCGTCGCCGGATCCAGCGCTTTCACATCTCAAGGTGGAAACCGCATGGTCGAGAATGTGCGGCCGGCCTGAAGCGCGTGGCGTTCAATCTCGGCCGCTGAAGCGATCCAGCCCTTTTGTTCAAGAAAGAGCAGATACGCCCGCGTACTGATCTTGCGGCAATTGGCGGGCAACAGAAAGTTTAAGCGCGCGATTCGATGGTCTTCGAACAGGAATACGCCGATCCGCGGTGGTGCCTGCAGTGCGAACTGGTTCATGGCTTCCTGGATTGCCAGTTCGCCCAAGTTGTTCTTGCCAGACGGGGGGCTTGCCTGCCGGTAGTGCGCAAAGGTGTTGGTTCGCAGTATCGGCAGTCGCGCAGCCGCAGCCCATGCGGAAAGTTTGTCGCTGGTGGGCGTGGCGTTGCGTGTGACTTCGTGCAGAACCATGTCGACCAGCATCACCGACCAGCCAGGTTTTTGCAGAACGTCAAGCGCGTTGGCGTAGGCCAGGGTGATCAGCGGGCCGGCGTCGGGCAGGAGAGCTATGTCCGCTGGCGACGGCATCGCGTGCTTGGTCAAGCTGTTGGCAGCGCCTTCAACTGTTCAACCATGTCATCGGTTTGTGCATCGGGTAGTCGCGGCATCGGCAAGCGAGCCTGCGCCATCAGCAGAAACAGGTCTTCTTCGCTCTCGATGCCCAGCGCGCGCATCGATTCGCTAGCCCCCATACGCCCTAACGAAAAGTCGACAAGGGTGCGGAAATTCTGATTGCCGCCCGCTTCCGCAGACTCGAATGTTTCCACAAGAAAGCGCAATTCCGCGTTGAACAGCGCGTTAATCGAGGTATCGGATTTTGCGGCCAGCACTTTGGCACGCTTGAGCAGGTCGCGGTCCACAGACCCGGTGAAATTGACGGTATTGGCCATTGATTACTCCAAATCCAGCGTGCGCATAATTGAACACATAACTAAGTGTAGCACTTGTTTATGTGTTCAATAGCCCGCCGATCGCCGTATATGCGTCTGAGGCTGATGTGCGCCCGCAAACGCATGCCCGCCAGCGCACA
>JAYTDE010000236.1:0-4095 GCA_043736195.1 Burkholderiales bacterium
CCAGCAAGCCCGCCGACGGGCCGTGGCCACCACCGCGCCTCGGCTATTCGACCTTTTCTTCGACCCACCCGCGCTTGGTCAAAAACGCTTCAAAGCTCACGCTCTTGTACTCACCCCCCCCCACGTAAGCGTCGAATTGCTTGAACGCATCGACCTTGGTGCGTGAGCCGCGGCGCGCCAGCACTTCGCGCCCCTGCGGATCGAGAAATGCCCAAGCCGGCACCGGGCTGGCCTTGAGGTGCTTGATCGCATCGCCGCGCGGCATGCTGGCGCCATCAGCCAACTGAATCAGGTCCTCACGATTGCCGCGAATGTCGAAATACGCAAGGACGTAACGACTTGAATAGCTGCGCCGCAACTCCTCTGACGAAAATGTATGCTTGTTGGCATACACGCAATACGGGCACTTGTTGAAGCCGTAGTAGACAAACACCGGCTTGCCCTGCAGCTTGGCTGCCTTGAGCGCCTCGTTGTACTCGAGAAAATTCCAGCCATCCGGCAATTCGGCGCGAATAGGACTTGCGGCTGCCCACAGCAACACCGCCAGCACAAGGCTGGTCGCGCGGGAAAAACTCCTGAAATTCAGCCAAATGATCATGCTTGTCTCCAGTTGTGCGGCAAGGTCAGGCGGATGCCTTGAATCCCGCAGCGACATGCGAACCATCGCAAAACGGCTTGTTCTTCGAGGCGCCACAGCGGCACAGTATGGCTTGAGTCACCCGCGATATGGTGGCGCCGGTGCCGGTGACGATTTCCACATTGCCGCTGACCGACAGCGGACCGTCGGCCAAAGGCTCGACGTTCACAACACCGTCGCGCCTGGGCAGAGGCTTCATGTCGGCGCTGACCGGCACTTCGCCGCTGACGACGAATTTCGCCTGTTTATGCGAGCCGTCGCAGAACGGCGTGTTCTTCGACGCGCCGCAGCGACAAAGAGTGGCGCGCTGAAGTTTTCCCTTGCCTTTGAGCGCAACATCCGCATGTATCGTCAGCGGACCATTTTCGCGAATGCGCACCAGATTGACCGGCGGTGCCTTTTCTTCCGCGCCACCGTCATGCCGGCGATAGGTCAGGGCGCCGGAGGGACATTGGCGAATGGTGTGCAGCAGATTCTCCACCGAATCGCCGTCGGGCTTGATCCACGGCCCCTTGACGTTGGCCAGGAACACCGCCGGCGCCTCAAGAACGCAATAGCGCGCATGAATGCAGCGCTTGCCCTCGAATACCACCGTGACGGACTTGCCCTTGGTTCTGCTGATCTCCGCGCCGTCAGCAGCGGCAACATCACTGCCACCCTGTTGCGCGATGGCGACCGGCGCCATCGTTGCCAGGCTCGCTGCCGAACTACCCAGCAGCAGGCGGCGACGTGCGGCCGAAGACAATCCCGGCGCCCCGCTCTCCGGGGTCGCGGGTACAGACTCCACCAACTTATCCATGCTTCACCTCCATGAAAGGCGCCTTTGGCGCGTCCTGAAGCGGACGTTTCCGATTGCCCTGTGGCTGCAACCGTGATCATACTGCCGAACTTCGCACCAGTGGGCGCAACCTGCGCCTCAGGCGCCCAGTGCCGCCACCGTCGCATAGCGCGCCGCCTTGCCTGCCGCCATGTAGAGCAGGCAAGGCCACCAGCCAAGGCGCAGCCAGCCGGCCGCCACGCACAGGGCGTCGCCCAACACAGGCAACCAGGCGAACAGCAGTGCAGGCTCGCCGACACGTCGCAACCACCCCTCGTGCCGCCACGGCTGGCGATGGGGAATGAAACGCCCGATACCGTAGGAAATCATGCCCCCCGCAGTGTTGCCCGCGGTGGCGACCAGCAGCGCCGTCCACAGCATGTCCGGATGCAGGCGCAGCGCGGCGAACAGCATCAGCTCCGACGAAACCGGCACCAATGTAGCGGCGATCAGGCTGCCTAGAAACAGTGACCATAGCGATGCGTCGACGGTAAAGAACGACTGCAGGGACTCAAGCAAGCACGTTTTCCTCAACCCCTATTCCGGGGGATATAATTTACCCCCAAAACAGGGGTATGCACCGATGCAAAAAGGAATCGATTATCTGCAGAAGATCCTCACCGCGCGGGTTTACGACGTCGCCGCCGAAACGCCACTGGAAAAAGCACCCAACCTTTCGGCACGACTCAACAACACGCTGCTGCTCAAACGCGAGGACATGCAAAGCGTATTCTCGTTCAAGCTGCGCGGCGCCTACAACAAGATGGCCAGCCTGCCCGCGAGCGCTCTTGACAAAGGAGTGATCTGCGCATCAGCCGGCAACCACGCGCAGGGTGTCGCGCTGGCCGCCAAACGCCTGGGTGCGCGCGCGGTGATCGTAATGCCGGTAACCACACCTGGCGTGAAGGTTCAGGCGGTGCGCACGCGCGGCGGCGAAGTGGTGTTGTTCGGTGATTCGTTCGATGAAGCGCATACCCATGCGCGTGAACTCGAACAACAGCAGGGCCTTAGCTTCGTACACCCGTTCGATGACCCGGAGGTGATCGCCGGCCAGGGCACCATCGGCATGGAGATGTTGCGCCAGCATCAGGGGCCGATCCATGCGATCTTTGTGGCTATCGGCGGCGGCGGCCTGATCGCCGGCATCGGCGCTTATGTGAAACGGGTGCGCCCCGAGATCCGCATCATCGGTGTCGAACCGGTCGATTCCGACGCGATGTCGCAGTCGCTTGCCGCTGGCAAGCGGGTCAAGCTCGCGCAGGTCGGGCTGTTCGCCGACGGCGTCGCGGTCAAGCAAGTGGGTGAGGAAACCTTCCGCCTGTGCCGCGAAGTCGTCGACGAAATCATGCTGGTCGATACCGACGACATCTGCGCGGCGATCAAGGACGTGTTCGAAGATACGCGCTCGATCCTCGAGCCCGCCGGAGCACTGGCGATCGCCGGCGCCAAGGCCTATGTCGAACGCGAGAAACTCAAGGGCCAGACCCTGCTGGCGGTGGCCTGTGGCGCCAACATGAATTTCGACCGTCTGCGTTTCGTGGCGGAACGCGCCGAGATCGGCGAGCGGCGCGAGGCGATCCTGGCGGTTACCATTCCGGAGGCGCGCGGCTCGTTCAAGCGCTTTTGCGAACTCATCGGCAACCGCAGCGTGACCGAGTTCAACTACCGGATCGCCGACGCCGATCGTGCCCACATTTTCGTGGGCCTCTCGGTACATGACCGCAGCGACATCGGCCGGCTGATCCGCAATTTCGGCAAGCATGGCTTCAAGGCGCTCGACCTGACCGACGACGAGTTGGCGAAATCGCATCTGCGCCACATGGTGGGCGGCCATTCCGCACTGGCGCGCGAGGAATTGTTGTATCGCTTCGAGTTCCCCGAACGGCCAGGCGCCTTGATGAAGTTTCTGGCCAGCATGCGACCGGACTGGAACATCAGCCTGTTTCACTATCGCAATCATGGCGCGGATGTCGGCCGCGTGCTGGTGGGCATGCAGGTGCCGGCCACGGAAATGGCGGCGCTGCGCAAATTTCTTGACGCCCTGGGCTATCGGTTTTGGGACGAAACCGCAAATCCGGCCTATCGACTCTTTCTGGGATGATCCAAATGCGTCTTCATTACCGCCTGCTCAATGTTTTCACGCTGGATGGTGATCGTTTGTCCGGCAATCCATTGTGCGTGTTCGAGGATGGCAGCAGCCTGACGACGGACCGGATGCAGGCGCTGGCCCTGCAGTTCAACCTCTCCGAGACCGCCTTCATTCTGCCTTCGGCGACTGCAACGGCGGCCGTGCGCATTTTCACCCCGGCGATGGAGCTGCCATTTGCCGGCCATCCGACGCTGGGTACAGCACATGTCGTGCGCGAATTGCACGGCGCGGGCGACGCGGTCAGCCTGGCGATGCAGGCTGGCGACATAGCCGTGCGTGCCAGCGGCAACGCCTGGACGCTTGAAGCCCCAACACCGAAGTCGCGCGAGTTCACGCCTGCCTCCAGGGAGGCCTTGCTGTCCTCACTGGGCCTGGCGGCCGCGGACCTGGCGGCGGCGCCAGTCTGGATCAATGCCGGCATGGAGCAACTGCTGGTGCCGCTGGTTTCGCATGACGCGGTACGTCGCGTCGCGCCGCAGGCCGACCTGGACA
>JAYTDE010000237.1:0-7297 GCA_043736195.1 Burkholderiales bacterium
GCCGCATCGGCAGCGTGGCGTCAAGAATGCAATAGGTTGAGAGGTAGTCACGGTCCGACAGGCCGAGCAGCTGCTCGCGAATCTGGTTGCCGTCCTTCAGATAAAAGCTGCGCACGCAGCCGACCTGATCGGAAGCTTCGCCGTTTTCAATCACCGATTCGCCCACCGCTGGGTGCCAGGCCGAATGGCTGTTGAAATCACGCAGGATTTCCCACACGCGAGCGATCGGCGCGTCGATCACCGCCGAGCGCGTGACGCGGATCAACGCAGCAACTGCTTCAGGGAATTGAACGCGGCCTGAAACACGCCCTGGCCGATCTGTTGTGCCAGTTCGCGCTCACGTTCCGGCGCGCAATCGAACTCGGCCCACCATTCGGCGAAGGTGTGGTTGCCGTCCGTCACTGGCGTGAGCTTGAGGGTGGCGACATAGTTTTCCACGCCCATCGGACTTTCCAGGATCGAGTAGGTGCACTGGTAGTCGTAGTCGGACAGGGTGAGCAACTGCTCGCGGATGGCACCGCCATCCTTGAGCCGGAAGTTGCGCACACAGCCGATCTTGTCGGCCGGCAGCCCGCCTTCGATGCGCGACTCGGCCACGAACGGCGTCCACTTGGGCAGGCCGTTGAAATCGCGCACCTGGGCCCACACCGCATCGGCCGGACTGTCGAGCACGCTCGAGGTATAGACCTTGATCATCGGGTCATTCGACCTGTGGCACGCCTGCGGTATCGGTGAGCGCGGGCTTGGCTGCCGGCTTCTCCAGCATGCCACGCGCCAGCTTGCCGACATCACCGCCGTCAATGCCGATCTCGCGCAGCATCTGATCGATCAGTGGCGCCTGGGCACGAAAGCGCAGCGCCGAATTGACCACGCTGTCAGCCAAAGACGCATCGCCGCCGCCATGGCCGCTGCCGTTGCCACCCCCATGTGCGCCGCCGGCCAGCCCGTCGACCTGCAGAATGCGGATACCTTCAATCCGCTCCAAGGGCTTCACCGACTCACGGATGATGCCTTCCATCCGGTCGATCAGGCGCATGCGCATTGCCGACTGGCGCGCCTCGGGCGTCAACACGTTCTGCGCCAGATTCATCAGCTGCTGGCCCTCGGCTTCGACCTCGTGGCGGATTTTGGCGGCGATCGCACGGATCTTCTCGGCGTCGGCCTGCGCCTGCGCATCGGCACGCACCGCGGCGCCGCGATCGGCTGCGGCCGCTTTATCGGCACTGGCCGCAACCGTCAGGCGCAAGGCGTCGCGCTCGGCGTCTTGCGACGCCGCGATCAATTCGATCTTCTTGCGGCGCTCGGCGATCTCGGTGTCGCGCGCGGTGAACACACGCTCTTCTTCGGTGGTGGCGCGGGCGCGCGCCTGATCGGCTGCGGCCTGCGCGTCGGACTGCGCCCGCGATTGTTCGGCCACCGCGATCGCGCGCTGCTGTTCGGCGATCTCGATGGTTTGGCGACGCTCGATTTCGCGGCCCTGGATGCCGCGTTCCTTGGCGATCCGCTCCTCCTCGATGGCACGCTCCGACACCAGGCGGCCGCGCTCGACCGCCTCGCGCGCCGCGATCTGGGCACACTCGGCCTCCTGTTCCTTGGCGGCGCGCTCACGCGTCAGGCCGGCGCGCTGGGCGGCGCGCTGCGTCTCGATCTCGCGCTCCTGTTCCAGCCGCGCGCTTTCAAGCTCGCGGTCGATATCAAGCGACTGTCGTTCGGTTTCCAGATTCTTGTTGCGGATCTGGATCATGGTGTCCTGCTCGATATCGTTGCGGGTTTTCTTGCGCCGTTCGATCTGCTCGGTCAGCCGGGTCAGGCCTTCGGCGTCGAACGCATTCGAGGGATTGAAATACTCCATCGAGGTCTGGTCAAGCTGGGTCAGCGATACGGTTTCGAGTTCAAGGCCGTTCTGCAGCAGATCCGCGGCCACCACATCGCGCACCCGTTTGACATATTCGCCGCGCTTCTCGTGCATTTGCTCCATTGTCATTTCGGCCGCCACCGTGCGCAGGGCATCGACAAACTTGCCTTCGATGAGTTCCTTCAATGTCTCCGGGTGCAGGGTGCGCTGGCCGAGCGTCTGCGCGGCCGAGGCGATCGCATCGGGACTGGCCTGCACCCGCACGTAGAACTCGCCGGTGACATCCACGCGCATGCGGTCATGGGTAATGATGGCCTTGTCGCGCCCGCGCGAGACTTCGAGCCTAAGCGTATTCATGTTGACCGGTACCACCTCGTGCACGATCGGCAGCACGAAGGCGCCGCCATTCATGACCACTTTCTGGCCGCCCATCCCGGTGCGCACAAACGCACGCTCCTTGGATGAGCGCAGGTAAAGCCAGTGCAGCAGCCCGACCGCGATCGCGACAACCAGCGCGACGCCGATCAACCCCAAGAAAAATTGCCCGAACTGTGCTCCGCTCATGATGTGCCTCTCTTGATGCGCTTGAAGTTTTTGATGGTTTCGGTAATCGCCCGTTCCGTCGGCAGGCGCTCCATGCTTGATGCGCCGTAAAAACCGTCGCAGCCCGGACAGTGCTTGAGGATGTAGGCGGCGTCGGCCGGTTCGGCGATCGGCCCGCCATGGCACAGCACCATCACACGCGGGTTCACCTGGCGCGCCGCGCGCGCCCAGGCCTCGACCAGGGGCACGCAATCCTTGAGCGTGAGGGCGGTTTCTGCGCCAATCGCGCCGCCCGTGGTCAGCCCCAGGTGGCAGACAATGATGTCGGCACCGGCCGCGGCCATCGCGGCCGCATTGGCTTCGCTGAACACATAGGGTGTGGTCAGCAGATCGAAAGCGTGCGCGGCGCGGATCATCTCGACTTCAAGCGCATAGCCCATGCCGGTTTCTTCGAGTTGACGGCGGATCACCCCGTCGAACAACCCTACTGTCGGAAAATTCTGCACCCCTGAGAAACCCAGAGCCGCCAGCTGCGGCAAAAAATGCGCCGTGATCATGAATGGATCGGTGCCGTTGACGCCCGCCAGCACCGGCGTGGCCTTGACCACGGGCAGCACTTCGCGCGCCATGTCGAGCACGATGTCGTTGGCATTGCCGTAGGCCATGAGCCCGGCCAGCGAGCCGCGCCCGGCCATGCGAAAACGGCCCGAGTTATAGATCACGATCAAATCGATGCCGCCGGCTTCCTCGCACTTCGCCGACAAGCCGGTACCGGCGCCGCCGCCGATGATGGGCTCGCGGCGGCGCACCTTGGCGCGCAATGTTTTCAGGATTGCGCTACGCGCGATTCGGGCCATGAACGGGTTTCTTCCTTCGGTCGGATTTCAAGAAACGCCGCCGCCAGCGCGGCGGCGAACGCGGGGTCGTTGATGTGTTGCGGCAGGCGCATCAGCTTGCGTTGCGCGGTCGGAATGAAGTCGGCGGTGAGCGCATCGAACAGGGCCTTGTTGGCTGCCGGATCCCAGAACGGTCCACCCGGCCGGTCCAGGCCCGACAAACCGCCTTCGGGAATCACGAAACGCACCGGCGCTTCCATGCGATTGAGCTTGGCGGCGATGAAACGCCCGATTTTCACGTTCTCCTCCGGTGTGGTGCGCATCAGGGTTACGTTGGCGTTGTGCTGGTGCAGGCGCCGCCCGCGCAACGCCGCCGGTACCGTCTCCATCGCCCAGAAATTGACCATGTCAAGCGCACCGCAGGAGCCGACATAGGGCACGCCGGCACGCGCGATGGCGTCTAAGCGCTGTGGCCCGGCACTGAGCGCGCCGCCGGCGATCTCGTCGGCGATTTCGGTGGTGGTGACATCGATCACCGCGGCCAGCAGTTTCGACTCGACCAATTTTTCCATCGACTGGCCGCCGGTGCCGGTGGCGTGAAAAACGATGCAGTCGTAGTCGGCCTCGAGCAGGGGCGTGAGCGCCTGCACGCAGGGCGTGGTGAGACCGAACATGGTCAGGCCGATCGCCGGTTTGGTGCCGGCACCGGCGCGCTCGGGCCGGGCATGGCCGATCATGCCGGCCAGGGCGTGGGCGGCATTGGTGAGCACCTTGGCCGAAATGCGATTGATGCCGGCGACATCGGTGACCGAATACATCATGCAAATATCCGACGGCCCCACATAGGGCCTTACGTCACCCGACGCCACGGTGGAGACCATCACCTTGGGCAGGCCGACCGGCAATCGGCGCATGGCCTGGGTGGCAAGCGCGGTATTGCCCGAGCCACCCGCTGAGATCACGCCGCCCAGGTCACGCCGACGTACCATGAATTCTTCCAGCGCCAGCGCCATCGCAGTGACGGCGCTGCCGCGCTCGCCGGTGAACACAGCGCGCTCACCCTGTGGGTGGCAGCGCGCCACCTCGCGTGGATGGACCATGGCGGCCGACGGCTTGCCCGAGGTCGACACATCCACCGTCACCACGCGCAGGCCGAGTTGCTCGAGCGCGGCCCGCAGGTAGCCCAGTTCACGCGCCTTGGTGTCGAAGGTTCCCACCACGTAAGCGGCACGGCCGGCGCTTGCCGCCACCGGAAATTCGACAATCCGCGCATCCTTGCGCGCGCTCCCGGTTGCGGCCTGTGTCGCGCTCTGGGCACGCTCCTGCGGCGCCTGCCCTGCCGCTGCCACGGAACGATCCTGATCCACCGAGCCCCAGCGGGTGTGGCCGCGCACCATGCGTTCGGGCTCGACCGCAGGCAGCGCGTCGGCGACCGCGCGCTTGACCGTATAGACGCGCACCTCGGCGGCTGCCGCATCCGGCGGCACCGCGCTCGGCAGGTCCGCCGCCATATCCGCATCATCCGCCGTCTTCACTCCCAGCAAGCGCTGCTGCAGCAGCCGATCCCCGGCCAGCTCGGCGGTGGGCATCGAGCGCGCGATACGGCCGTTGACCATCACGTCGACCGTGTGCGCGGCGGCCAGCGCGACGCCGATGTTCTGCTCGATCAGCAGCACCGCCATGTCGCCGCTGGCCGCCAGCGACTTGAGCATCGCCTCGACTTGCTGCACGATCACCGGCGCCAGCCCTTCGGTCGGCTCGTCCATCACCAGCAGGCGTGGATTGAGCAGCAGCGCTCGCGTGATCGCCAGCATCTGCTGCTCGCCGCCGGAGAGCTCGGCGCCGCCGTTGCTCTTGCGTTCGGCCAGTCGCGGAAAGGTGCGATAGGCGCGCTCAATGGTCCACGGTCCACGACGCAAGGGCGCCACCAGCCGCAAGTGTTCGTCCACCGTCAGCGAAGGCCAGACCCGCCGCCCCTGCGGGACGTAGGCCACGCCCAGACGTGTGATCCGATGCGCCGCCATGCCAAGCAATTCCTGCCCGTGAAAACGCACGCTGCCGCTGGCGTGTACCAGACCGGTGAGGGCGTTGCACAGCGAGGTCTTGCCCATGCCATTGCGGCCGACCACGGAAAGCACTCCGTGGCCCAGGGTCAGCGACACCGATTGCAGGGCGTGCGCGCGGCCGTAATAGACGTCCAGGTTTTCGACGACCAGGGCCGCCGCGCTGCCGTCGTTCATGCGTGGCCCGCCGTTCCCATGTAGATCTCCTGCACCTCGGCATCGTTCTCGATTTCGGCCGGCGTGCCTTCCTTGAGCATGCGGCCGTTGTGCATCACAGTGACGCGGTCGACCACGCGCAGGGCGATTTCGAGATCGTGTTCAATCAGTATGAAACTCATGTGTGGCGGCAGCGCGGTGAGCAGCACCACCAGTTCGCGCCGTTCGGCAGGGGACAAACCGGCGGCCGGTTCATCAAACAGGATCAGGCGCGGCGCACCGGCCAGCGCCATGCCGATTTCGAGCTGGCGCGGCTGGCCATGTGACAGCGTGGCGACGGGTTCGTCGCCGACGCTGGTCAGGCGCACGCGCTCGAGCAGGTCGTCGGCCGCGCTGCGGGTGGTGCTGTCGGCAGCGCCGCGCAGGAAACTGTAGCGGCCGCGCGCGACACCGCGCACGGCGAGAAAAAGGTTGTCCCGCACCGTGAGGTCGCGGAACAGAAGCGAAGACTGGTAAGTGCGCCGCATGCCGGCACGGATGCGCTCGTAGGGCGGCAGTGCGGTCACGTCTTCGCCAAAAAAGCGCACCCGGCCGGCACTGGCCGGGGTGTCGCCGGTGATGACATTGAACAAAGTGGTCTTGCCCGCGCCATTGGCACCGATCACCGCGCGGCGCTCGCCCGCGGCGACCGAGAACGAAACGTCCTCGACCGCCTTGAGCGCACCGAAGCTCTTCGACACGCCCTCAAGCCGGAGCGCGTCGCCGGTCGAGAGCAGGGTGCGCGGTGCCGCGGGTGTGATGCTTGCCATGGCGTGGTGTGATGCGCCTTAAGGGCAGGCCGGCTCGTCGCGTGTGCCCATCTTGAACTGCTCTTTGGGCATGCCCAGCATCTGGTCGATGCCGTCGACCTTGCGCAGCACCTTGTTGGTCAGGTTGCCCTGCGCATCCTTGACCACTTCGGTGATGAAGGTCGAACCGATGGCCTGGCGATTGGCGTCGAGACGCACATCACCAACCGGTGTCTTCAAGGTCATTTTCTGCAGCGCTTCGCGATACTTGGCCTGACCACCGGACAGGTCGCCTTTGACCGCATCAAGACCATCGAGCGCGGCCTTCATGTTGATGTAGTACACCAGCGCGAACAGCGACGGGCTCGGATAGCCGCCAGCCGACACCGGGTAGTTCTTCTGGTAGTCCGCCACAAATGCGCGAAATTCTGGCGCATCGAAGGAGTCCGCGATCGGAGAACCGGCGATGGTGCCCACCAGGGAATCGCGGCGCTTGCCCTTGTAGTTCAGGATGTCCTGGCTGACCGTGATCGAGCCGCCGATCATCGGCTTGTCGCCGCCTGCCGCCTCGTACTGGTTGAGGAAGTTCACGGCATCGGCGCCGCCCAGAATCACCAGCAGGGCATCGACGTCCTTGGGAATGCGCGCGATCACCGAGGAGTAATCCTTGCCGCCCAAAGGCACCCAGGCCTTGAGCGGCACCTTGCCGCCAAGGCGGCAGTATTCGGACATGAAGCCCTGCACCTGGGAATAGGGGAAGGCATAGTCTTCGGCGATCAGCATGACGCGCTTGTAACCCTTGTCCAGCGCGGCCCGGCCGAGCCCGACCATCCATTGCGCGCCTTCGGTGTTGAAGCGAAAGAAATTGGGCGACTGGTTGACCAGAGTAGTGGCCTGCGCACCCGAGGAGCCGTTGATGAAGGTGATGTTGGGTTGGCTCTTGGCGTAGTCCTTGACCGCGATCCCCTCGCCGCCAGACAGCGGTCCGACCATGATGTCGACCTTGTCCTGCTCGACCGGGCCGCGCTGGACAAGGGTTACAAGCGCGTCATGCTG
>JAYTDE010000238.1:0-2527 GCA_043736195.1 Burkholderiales bacterium
CCGGCACCGGCTGCTGACGCGCCCAAGGCTGACGCGGCTGCTCCTGCCCCAGCCCCTGCCGCAGGCGATGCCAAGCCCGCTGCGGCCGAGCCGATGAAGGATGCCGTGAAGGCTGCTGGCGACGCTGCTGGAGAAAAAGCCAAGGACGCAGCCAAGGACGCAGTCAAGGCTGGCGCTGACGCTGCCAAAGACGTGATGAAGGATGCAATCAAGAAGTAATTCTTCCCGCTGCGAGAAAGCCGGGCTGTTGGCCCGGCTTTTTTTCGCCCTGCACTTGTGCCATGCCTCTGTATCAATTCTGTTAATGGGCTGTGAGCGGAACGTCAAACCGCGCACCGACCGGACTGCCTAAAAAATTTCGCGCCAGTCAAAACCCGCGTTCTGATCAGCAATGCCGATCCAGTCCGGGTCGCACCCCAGCGCAAGTGCAAGAGCAGCGCGCGCCAGCTCGGGCGTGTTGTTCTGCTGACTAAGATGCGCCGCCAGCACGTGCTGCAAACTCGCGTGCTTCAGGCGCGTCAGGAGCGCCCCGGCCTGTGCGTTGTCCATATGACCATAACGCCCGCCGACACGCGCCTTGAGCGACGCCGGGTAGGCGCCGCGTTCCAGCATCGCGGCGTCATGATTGCACTCCAGCACCAGCGCATCGCAGCCTTCAAGCATGGCTTCGACGTGCGGCGTCGGCCCGCCCAGATCGGTAAGAACTCCCAGGCGACGCTGGCCGTCGGAGAACACATACTGCACCGGTTCACGGGCATCGTGCGGCACCGGAAACGGGTGCAGTTCCAGGCCGCCAAGCGCGAACGGCGTATGCGAATCGATCAGGTTGACTTCAATTTCGAGCGCCGCCTTGATCATGCCCACCCCGCCGATGCGCGAGGCCACAAAGGTGCCATGCGTCATCCACACCGGAATCGCGTGCTTGCGTGCCAGGCGCTCGACACCGCCTATATGATCACCGTGTTCGTGGGTCACCACGATCGCCGCAAGGCTTTCCGGCGCTACGCCCAGACGCCCCAGGCGGCGCTCGGTTTCACGTAAAGCAAGCCCGCAATCGAGCAGCACCCGCGTCACCGATGTGGCCTCGACAAGCTCCACTACCAGTGCGTTGCCCTCGCTACCCGAGCCTAAAGCGGCAAAGCGCAACCGGCTCAAGCGCCGTGCCGAAGGACTGGGGGAAACGCCTTCATTTCAGCTGCTCATGCAGCAACCCCAGGATACGCTGACTGGTTTGCGAATCCTCCGGCGCACCGTTCTTGCCAAGAACCGCAATGCGCGTGATGGCGGCCGCATCGCTGACCCTGATCTGGTACTGCTCGGCCGACACCGTCTTGTCGGTGTTGAAGAAGCCGGTCACGCGCGACAGGAAGCCGGGGTCGGTCTTCGCTTTGGTCGCATCGGTATCTGCATAGCGCACGAAGTAAAGACCCTTGGAACGATCGCGGTCTTCCACAGTGAAGCCAACTCGATCCAGCGCCAGACCCACGCGCCGCCAGGCACGATCGAAACCCTCTTCAAGTTCGACCATTGATGTCCCGCTTGAACGCACGATCCTTGCCCGCTCGGGTGGACGGCCACCGGCTTCAAGTGTCCGTTTGGCGCGCCCCTCGTCGCTGCCCAGGCGCACCATCAGGCGCAACAGGAAGTCGGCTTCAAGTTCCGGATCGGCCGGCCGCGGCTGCCACACAGTCTGCTCACGCGCCTCGGTCTTGTAAATCTCGATCATGCCGCGATGGCTGACGTAAATTTCGGTTTCACCCGCGGCGTTGACTTCGAGGCGGGTGCGAAACTTGTCCCGTTCGGGAGTGGAGTACAAGCCATCCAGAACCCGGCCGAGCGTGCGGCGGATGATGTCCTGCCCGATCTTGGCGCGATTCTCGGCCCAGTCGGTCTCCATGACCCCGGATTCCGGCCGTTCGATGTCGATAACGAATCCGGCCTCCTGCCAGAACTCCTTGATGGTTGGCCACAACTGGTCGGCCTTGCTGTCGACCACCAGCCAGCGCTGTGTACCAGCGCGCTCGACACGGGCGTTCTGCACCTTGGGCAGCACACCGGCAGCGGCAGGCCGCGCGCTCGCGCCGCGCGTTGCAAGCTCGGTTGCCGTGATCGTGGTGCGGCGGTTCTCTTCGCCCGGGACGGTGAAGCGCGTATCGCGCGTTGGCGCGGTCAGGTCCGGAGGCACCTCCAGCCCCGGCGCCTCGGCCCGACCCTGGCTTTTATAGTCGACCTTGTCGCCCTTGAACAGCTCGCTGGACCAACTGCAAGCGGTGAGAGCGGAGACAGCGCCGACAATCAGCAAAGCGCGTATTTTCAACATGATCTGACTTTCATGAGGCTACAGTGCCCCGGCTTCATGCAGCGCGGCTTCGACCACCGCGTGATGCTGGTCGGCCAGGGCGGTCATTGGCAGTCGCAGATACGCGCCAACACGCCCCATGCGCGCAATCGCCCACTTGACCGGAATCGGGTTGGCCTCGACGAACAGGCGTTGATGCAGCGGCAAGAGACGCATGTTGAGTTCCCG
>JAYTDE010000239.1:0-1546 GCA_043736195.1 Burkholderiales bacterium
GCCGACCATTGCCACCACCATGCAGTGGTTGCCCAAGGGCTTCGCCTCGCTCGCCTACCAGGCCACCGATGGCCTGGGATTCGTGTGCGTCGAGGGCGCCGGCGAAACGCGTGTCAGCCTGCCGGATGGCACGCACAAAGTGCTCAAGTGGAAGCCGCGCGACGTATTCGTGGTGCCGGGGTGGCAGAAGCATACCCATCACACGGAAGGTGATTCCGTGCTATTCGGATTCTCTGATCGTTCCGCGCAGGAAAAACTCGGACTGTTCCGCGAACGCCGTTTTTAGGCCCGGCCGCAGTCCGCTGCATTGGGGCCGGCTTGCCGGCCCCAATCGCTTTGACCGCCCTGATTCTCACGTCAATCAGCCTGCCTAGACCACGATACCTTCGATGATGGTCGCAATGGCTTCGCACTTGTCGGTGATGCTTTCGAGCAACTCGTAGACCTCCTTGTGCTTGATGAGCTCGCGAGCATCCTGCTCTTCGCGGAACAGCTTGGCCATAGCCGCACGCATCACATGATCGGCTTCCGATTCCAGTCGATCGATGTCTTCGCACAGCGCCAGGATCTCGGCGGTGTTGGTCCGGTAGCGCAGCAGACGCACGGCAGCCTGGACTTTCGCGCTGCAGGCGACACAGATCTCGCTCAACTTTATCGCCTCGGACGTGATCGTCCTGAAATCGAATAGAAAAATGGACTGTGCGACATCTTCGGTCAGGTCGACCACATCATCCATGCTGTTGATCAATAGATGGACCGCGTCGCGATTGAAGGGCGTGACGAATGTGCGATGCAAGAGATCGATCGCCGCCCGGGTGATCTTGTCGGCGCGTTTTTCGATGGATTCGATCGAATAGGCGCGACCTTGCAAATCGTCAAAATGCGTCATCAGCGCCGCGAGTTCGCAGCTGCTTTCGACCATCGTGGTTGCGTGGTCGTCGAAGTAATCGAAAAACTGCCCTCCCCTGGGCGAGAAGCGACTGAGCATGCAGCTTATCCGAAGGTTGGGTGGTTGCCCGGCGGCAGGGCGGTTGCATTGTAACCGCGCCGATCTTGGCAAGCAGCCTGGCTTCGCCACGCCTGCACGTGGCGATCAAGTGCTCAATGCAAGTGCCAGGCCCGCGTATAGCGGGCCGCCAGGCGCTCGGCGGCGCCGCGCATTTCCGCCGAAACGTCGGCGTTGCACCGTCCTTTGAGCTGACCGGCGAACCAGGTCGCAGCGCGTCGCCGCAGTTCCAGGGTGGCACGTTCGCCGCTGGCCGTAAATTCAAGCGCAAAGATGCGCGTGTGCCCACCGGCGCAATCGCGCGCGTAGCTGGCCACGCAGTGGCGCATGTCCATGCCTTCGCGTGCAAGCATCAGCGAATCGGTCAGCGGCAACGCGCGCAGGCCGCTCGTTTCGTGCGCTGCCAGCGCACTTTTCCACTGTTGCAGGAACTCCGGATGACGCAGGATGATCAATTGATGCCAGCGCTGCTGGCGCCGGATCAGCGAAGCGAAAGTCGCGTTGCGTGGTATCGACACCGGGGCTGTGATTGCTTGATCG
>JAYTDE010000240.1:0-10129 GCA_043736195.1 Burkholderiales bacterium
GCGCAGGATTCCGCGGCGCGCCCCGCGCCCGCCAAGGTGGCGGACCAGCCGGCCGGTGCGGCTGCCGCGCGGGCGCGCGCCGAAGCGCCACCGCGCAGCGCCGCGCTGCCCGCTGCGCGACCGGTACCGGCAGCGGCGGCGCAGGCGGCATGTGCGCAATGCGGGGTGATCGAGTCAACCCGCGCGGTTGAAGTGCGCCCCGAGGGCAGCGGAATCGGCGCGGTTGGCGGCGCGGTGGTCGGCGGCATCCTCGGCAATCAGGTGGGTGGCGGCCACGGGCGTGAGCTGGCAACGGTGGCAGGCGCGGTTGGCGGCGTGGTCGCCGGCAACGAGATCGAAAGAAGAATGAAAACCACCAGCGGCTATGAGGTCACCGTGCGGCTGGAGGATGGCAGGGCGCAAGTGGTGCGCGAAGCCAATCCACCGGCCTGGCGCGTTGGCCAGAAAGTCAAACTCGTTGAAGGCGCGATTGTCGCCAATTGAGCCCGGCAACCGCCGCGGCAACAACCTCTAAAGGAACCTCACCATGCTCTACACCATCGCTGTCGTACTTGTCATCCTGTGGTTGCTCGGGCTGGTCACATCCTATACCATGGGCGGGCTGGTCCATATCCTGCTGGTGATCGCCATCGTGGTTGTGCTGCTCAATGTGATCAGCGGACGCAAGCCGCTTTAAACGCTGCGCCGGCGGGCGGCGCGGGCGTACAAGGCCGGGACGGAAATCGACCGCTTGGCCTGCGTCATGGCAACGCGCTGCGGCAGCAAGGCAAGGGCTTGCCGCGCTCCCGCCGCCTTGGTGGCGCACGTTTCCCGCCGCATCGCGCGACCTGGGCGATGGCCCTGGCTGGTGATTGGCGGCCCCGTTTGAGGGTTGGTGCGAACCTAGCGCTGGCGCGCGCGGCGCGCGACGGCTACGCAACAGCGGTCCGGTCAAGCGGCCGGACCCGATGCCCATGCATAAGGAATCGCGCAATTGAGAACCAGCGTGACCAAGATACGCGACAAGCTCGCACGCTTGGGCCGGCGCTCGCATCGCAACGCCCTGGTTCGCGCGGCGATCGACGAAGAACAGCCGCTGCGCGCGGAGTTGTTCAGCAGCGAGCAGATGCGCAACCACGGCCAGGCGTTAGCCGCCAGCCACGTGCTCACGCACGGGCGCGTCGCCGACCGCCTGCTGGCAAGGCTTGCGGCGAACCAGCATGTGCTCTTGGGCGCGTTCGATCTGCTCGCCACCGCGGTCAAGGCGGAGCGCCGCATCGCACCGGCCGGCGAATGGCTGCTCGACAATTTTTACCTGATCGAAGAACAGATTCGCACCGCACGCCGGCACCTGCCGCCGGGCTACAGCCGCGAACTGCCGCGTCTGGGTGCCGGCCAGTCGGCCGGTCTGCCGCGCGTCTACGACATCGCGCTGGAAACGGTGGCGCATGGCGACGGCCATGTCGACCCCGAAAGCCTGGCCGGCTTTGTGACCGCCTACCAGAGCGTGACCGCACTGACCATCGGCGAACTGTGGGCGATTCCGATCATGCTGCGCTTAGGCCTGATCGAGAACCTGCGCCGGGTTGGCGCGCGCATAGCGGCTGACCGCGTGGGCCGCAATCGCGCCGATTTCTGGGCCGACCAGATGGTCGCGGTCGCCGCCAGCGATCCGAAGAACCTGATTCTTACGCTGGCCGACATGGCGCGATCCAGCCCCCTGCTTTCAAGTTCCTTTGTGGCCGAGTTCGCGCGTCGCCTGCAGGGCCTGAGCCCGGCGCTGGCGTTGCCGCTGACCTGGATCGCACAGCATCTGGCCGAATCCGGCCAGACCATCGAACGCATGGTGCAATCGGAAAGCCAGCAGCAGGCGGCCGACCAGGTGTCGATTTCCAACAGCATCGGCGCCTTGCGCTTTCTCGAAGCGATGGACTGGCGCGAGTTCGTCGAAACCATGAGCGAGGTCGAGCACAAGCTGCGCGAGGATCCGGGCGGCGTCTATGGGCGCATGGATTTCGCCACCCGCGACCGCTATCGGCATGCGATCGAAAAGGCCGCGCGTGACAGCCCGCTGTCGGAAGGCGAGGTGGCGCGCAAGGCGGTGCAACTGGCGCACATGGCGGCGGCCAGCCATGGCCCCCTCGATCGCAGCGCGCATGTCGGCTACTACCTGATCGACGCCGGCCAGACGCAGTTCGAACGTGCGGCAGAGGTGCGGGCGAGCGCAGGCCGGGTTGTGCTGCGGCTGCTGCGGCGCCTGCCGCTGGGGCTATATCTGGGCATGATCGGCGTGGCAAGCGCCGCCTTGACCGGCGCTTTGCTGGCGGTCGCCGGCGGCAGTGGCCTTATGGCCTGGCAACTGGCGCTGGTTGGCGTGCCGGCCTTCATCGGCGCCAGTCAGCTGGCGGTGGCGCTGGTGAACTGGGTGGCGATGCTGCTGGCGCCGCCCCACCTGCTGGCGCGCTTGGACTTTGCAAGCGGCATTCCGCCGCAGGCCCGCACCCTGGTGGTGGTGCCGACCATGCTCGAAAACGCGCAGGGAGTCCTGCACTTGACCGATGCTCTGGAAGTGCGCTTTCTCGCCAACCGCGAGCACAATCTGCATTTCGGGCTGCTCACCGATTTTTGCGATGCGCCAAGCGAAACCCTGGCCGCCGACGAACCCTTGCTGCAACTGGCGCGCGCGGCCATCGTGCGCCTCAATCTCAAGTATCCGGCAGCCATCGGCGACAGCTTCTACCTGTTCCACCGGCCGCGGCGCTGGAACCCGCGCGATGCGGTATGGATGGGTTACGAGCGCAAGCGCGGCAAACTGGCCGATCTGAATGCGCTGTTGCGCGACGATGCCGGCAGCCGCTTTGCGCTGGTGGTGGGGGCGACGGCGGTGCTGACCAACGTCAAGTATGTGATCACCCTGGACACCGATACGCAGTTGCCGCGCGACAGCGCGCGCCAGCTGGTAGGCGCCATGGCGCACCCCTTGAACCGGCCGCGGCTCGATGCGGCGCGCCGCATCGTCATAGCCGGCCACGGCATCCTGCAGCCGCGCGTGGCCGCCAGCCTGCCCGGCGCCAACCGTTCGCGCTATGCGCGCCTGTGCGGCGCCGAAGCGGGCATCGATCCCTACACCCGCGCGGTGTCGGATGTGTACCAGGACCTGTTTGGCGAAGGCTCGTTCATCGGCAAGGGCATCTACGATGTCGACGCCTTCGAGAGCACCCTTAACCGGCGTTTTCCGGAAAACCGCATCCTCAGCCATGACTTGCTCGAAGGCTGCTACCTGCGCTCGGGCCTTATGTCCGACGTGCTGCTGTACGAGGAAGATCCGTCCAGTTATCGGGCCGACGCCAGGCGCCGCTACCGCTGGATGCGCGGTGACTGGCAGCTGATGCGCTGGCTTGCCCCCGGCGTGCCGGGCGCCGACGGCAGGCGCGCGGCCAACCCGCTGTCCGGGCTGTCGCGCTGGAAGCTACTCGACAACCTGCGGCGCAGCCTCTTGCCGATCGGTTTGACCGCGCTCTTGCTGCTGGGCTGGACCATGCTTGCGCCGCCCTGGTTCTGGACCCTGGCAGTACTTACCATCATCGCGCTGCCGAACCTGATCGCCTGGCTGCTGGAGCTTTTGCGCATGCAAGCCGAGGTGCTGCCGCGGCAGCACCTCGCACAGTTGCTTAACGCCGCCGGCCGGCACGCGCTGCAACTGGGGTTCACGCTCGCCTGCCTGCCCTACGAAGCGCTGGCCAGTATCGATGCGATTGCGCGTACCGGTTGGCGCATGCTGTTCACCCGCAAGCGTCTGCTGGAATGGACCGCCTCGGGCGCCGCCTTGAACCATCGCGGCGCCGGCCTGGCGGCGACCTGCGGCACGATGTGGGTGGGGGTGGCGCTGGCCGCCACCATGCTGGTCCACCTCGCGGCAGCGCGGCCCGATGCGCTTATCGCGGCCGCGCCGATTCTCGTCCTGTGGTTGCTCTCGCCCCTGATCGCCTGGTGGCTCAGCCGGCCGCTCGCCGCGCGCGAGGCGCGCTTGGGCGCGCCGCAGCTGCGCTTTCTGCGTCAGACCGCGCGCAAGACCTGGGCCTTCTTCGACACCTTCGTCAATGCAGACGAAAACTGGCTGCCGCCGGACAATTTTCAGGAGCATTCGGCGGTCGGCGTGGCGCACCGCACCTCGCCTACCAATATCGGGCTGGCGCTGCTGGCCAACCTGGCGGCACATGATTTCGGGTATCTGTCAACGGGCCGCCTGATCGAGCGCAGCGGCAACACGCTTGCGACACTGGCGCGCCTTAAGCGCTATCGCGGGCATTTCTACAACTGGTACGACACGCAATCGGAGGCGCCCCTGCTGCCGCACTATGTGTCGACAGTCGACAGCGGCAATCTGGCCGGCCACCTGTTGACCCTGCGGCCGGGGCTCGTAGCGCTGGTCGATGATCCGATCGTCGCGCTGCGCCTGTTCGAAGGCCTGGTCGATACCCTGGAGGTGCTGGTGCAAAGCATGAGCGGCGCAATGCCTGCGGGTGTGAGTGTCCTGCGCCGCGATCTTGAAGCGGCCTGCGACGCACAGCCTTTCACCCCTGCGGCGACCCACGCCTGGCTGGTGCGCCTGCTGCTGGCCGCCGCCGACATGCGTGCGGCACTGCCGGCGGCACCCGAAAGCGAGGCGCTCTGGTGGGCCGAGGCTTTTGTGCGCCAGTGTCGCGACGCCTGCGATGATCTGGAATACCTGGCGCCCTGGACTGCAACGTTCGGACCGGTCGGGGAGGCGTCACCGGGCGAGACGTTTGACGGCATGCCGACGCTGCGCACGCTGGCGGCGCTCGACCGGGATGTTCCGGTGGCGGCAAGCGCGGTCAACGCTGGCGGTACGCCCGCAGCGCCGGCCGTGAACGCGCTGATCGCCCTGGGTAGCCAGCGCGCGCGCGCGCGTATCGCCCAGCTGGAGGCGCTGGCGCAGTCCGCCGCCGGCTTCGCCGCGCCGGACTACGATTTTCTGTACGACGCCGGGCGCCACCTGCTGGCGATCGGTTACAACGTCAGCGAGCGCCGACGCGAGACCGGCTACTACGACCTGCTGGCGTCGGAGGCGCGGCTATGTGTTTTCGTGGCGATCGCCCAGGGCCGGTTGCCGCAGGAAAGCTGGTTCGCGCTCGGCCGCCTTCTGACCGGCGCCGGTGGGGCGCCGATCCTGGTGTCGTGGAGCGGTTCGATGTTCGAGTACCTGATGCCGCTCCTGGTGATGCCGACTTACGACAATACCCTGCTCGACGCCACCTGCAAGGCCGCGGTCCTGCGTCAGATCGACTACGGCAGGCGGCGCGGCGTGCCCTGGGGCGTTTCGGAATCGGGTTACAACATCACCGACGCGCGCCTCAACTACCAGTACCGGGCGTTCGGCGTGCCCGGTTTGGGCCTGAAGCGCGGTCTGGCCGACGATCTGGTGATCGCGCCCTACGCCTCGGCGCTGGCGTTGATGGTGGCGCCCGAGGCGGCCTGCGCCAACTTGCAGCGCCTGGCGCAGGAAGGCTTCTGCGCCCGCTATGGTTTCTACGAGGCGATCGACTACACGCCGGCACGCCTGCCGCGCGGCAAAACGCATGCGGTGGTGCGCTCATTCATGGCGCACCATGCCGGCATGAGCCTGTTGTCACTGGGCACCCTGTTGCACCGGGCTCCGATGCAAAAGCGCTTCGATTCCGACCCCCTGCTGCGCGCCACCGCCTTGCTGCTGCAGGAACGGGTGCCCAGGGTCACCGGTTTTCATCCGCATACCGCCGATTTCGCCTGGGCTCGTAGCGGCACCGAGGGCGCCGGGTCGGCACTGCGGGTGTGCGGCGACGCCGACAGCGCGCCGCTTGAGGTGCAGCTCTTGTCCAACGGCCGTTACCACGTGATGGTGACCCAGGCCGGCGGCGGCTACAGCCGCTGGAACGGCCTGGCGGTGACGCGCTGGCGCGAAGATCCGACCTGCGACAACATGGGCACCTTCTGTTATCTGCACGATGTCGCAAGCGGCGCGGTCTGGTCGACCGCGCATCAGCCAACCTGCAAGCGTGCCGACAGCTATGAGGCGATCTTCTCCGAAGGCCGGGCGGAATTCCGCCGCAGCGACTTCGACCTCGATACGCATACCGAGATCGCGGTGTCGCCGGAGGACGATATCGAACTGCGGCGCCTGAGCATCACCAACCGCGCCCAAGGCGCGCGCGTGATCGAATTCACCAGCTATGCCGAGGTGGTGCTGGCGGCGCCCGCCGACGATGCCCTGCACCCGGCGTTCTCCAACCTGTTCGTCCAGACCGAGATCATCAACGAGCGCCAGGCGATCCTGTGCAATCGCCGCGCGCGCTCGGAGGGCGATCCATCGCCGTGGATGCTGCACCTGATGGCGGTGCATGGTGCCAACATCGTCGAGATTTCCTATGAAACCGAGCGCATGCGCTTCATCGGGCGCGGCAACAGCGTGGCCGCGCCGCAGGCTCTGGCGGCGGCCGGCGCCTTGTCCGGCAGCGCCGGGTCGGTGCTCGATCCGATCGTCGCCATCCGTTATCGCATCACGCTCGAGGCCGAGCAGTCGGCGGTGATCAATATCGTCACCGGGGTCGCCGCCACGCGCGAGGGCGCGCTGGCGCTGGTTGAAAAATACCAGGACCGGCGCTTAGCCGACCGCGTGTTCGAACTGGCCTGGACCCACAGCCAGGTGGTGCTGCAGCAGATCAACGCCAGCGAGGCCGACGCCCAGCTCTACGCGCGCCTGGCGGGCCCGGTGGTGTATGCCAACGCCGCGTTGCGCGCCGACCCGGCGCTCCTGGCGCAGAACCAGCGCGGGCAATCCGGCCTGTGGGGTTACTCGATTTCGGGCGACCTGCCGATCGTGCTGCTGCAGATCGTCGATGCCGCCAACATCGAACTGGTGCGCCAGATGGTGCGCGCGCATGCCTACTGGCGCCTGAAGGGCTTGGTCACCGACCTGGTGATCTGGAACGAGGATCACACCGGCTATCGGCAGGAGCTCAACGACCAGATCATGGGGCTGATCGCCGCCGGCATCGAAGCCAACGCGATCGACCGCCCCGGCGGCATTTTCGTGCGCCCGGCGAACCATATTTCCAACGAGGATCGCGTCCTTCTGCAAAGCGTGGCGCGAGTGGTGGTAAGCGATGGTCGCGGTTCGCTCGCACTGCAAGTCAAGCGGGCGCCGCGGGTTGAGGCGTTGCCGCTGCGCTTCAAACCAACCCGTGCGCCGCGGGGCGAGGCGCGCACGCCACCCGGCACGCTGCGCCCGGACCTGCTGTTTTTCAACGGCCTGGGCGGCTTCACGCGCGACGGCCGCGAATATGTGATCACCACCATGCACGGCCAGGTGACGCCGGCGCCGTGGGTCAATGTGCTGGCCAATCCGCTGTTTGGCAGCGTGGTCTCGGAGTCCGGCTCGGCCTATACCTGGAGCGAGAACGCGCATGAATTCCGCTTGACGCCGTGGCACAACGATCCGGTGTGCGATGGCGGCGGCGAAGCCTTCTATCTGCGCGACGAGGAAAGCGGCTATTTCTGGTCGCCCACGCCGCTGCCGGCGCGCGGCGCCACGCCTTACGTGAGCCGGCACGGCTTCGGCTACAGCGTGTTCGAGCACAACGAAGACGGCATCCGCTCCGAGGTGTGGGTGTATGTGGCCACGGACGCGGCGCAGAAGTTCACTGTGCTCAAGCTTTACAACGAGTCGGGCCGGGCGCGCCGGCTTTCGGTCACCGGCTATGTCGAATGGGTGCTGGGCGACCTGCGATCCAAATCGATGATGCATGTGGTGACCGAAATCCACGCCGCCAGCGGCGCCTTGATCGCACGCAATCCCTACAACACCGAATTCCCCGAACGGGTGGCGTTTTTCGACTGCGGCGAGAGCGCCCGCACGGTCAGCGGCGACCGCGGCGAATTCATCGGCCGCAATGGCAACCTGGCGCGGCCGGCGGCGCTGGCCCGGCAGCGCCTGTCGGGCCGGCTGGGCGCCGGGCTCGATCCCTGCGCGGCGATCCAGGTGCCGTTCGATCTCGCGGTCGGTGCGGGGCGCGAGCTGAATTTCACGCTCGGTGTGGGGCGCAATGCGCGCGAAGCGGGCCAGTTGGCGCAGCGCTCGCGCGGCGCCGCCGCCGCCCGCGCCAGCCTCGAGAAGGTATTCGTCTACTGGACCCATACCCTGGGCGCGCTGCGGGTCGAGACCCCGGATCCGATGCAGGACGTGCTGACCAACGGCTGGCTCACCTACCAGACCCTGGCCTGCCGCCTGTGGGCGCGCAGCGGTTACTACCAGTCGGGCGGGGCGTTCGGCTTTCGCGACCAGCTGCAGGATGCGATGGCGCTTACCCATGCGGCGCCGCAACTGCTGCGCGAGCATCTACTGCTGTGCGCGGCGCACCAGTTCGAGGAGGGCGATGTGCAGCACTGGTGGCATCCGCCGGCCGGTCGCGGCGTGCGCACCCATTGCTCCGACGATTACCTGTGGCTGGCGCTGGCCACCTGCCGCTATGTCGAGGCCAGCGGCGATACCGGCGTGCTGGACGAAAACGTGTCGTTCATCGCCGGCCGCGCGCTCGCCGCCGAGGCCGATTCGTACTATGACCTGCCGCAGCACTCGCAACAGTCGGCCAGCCTGTACGAGCATTGCGTGCGTGCGATCCACAAGGGCCTGGCATCATTTGGCGTGCATGGCCTGCCGCTGATCGGCAGCGGCGACTGGAACGACGGCATGAACATGGTCGGCCAGCACGGACGCGGCGAAAGTGTGTGGCTGGGTTTTTTCCTGCATCACGTGCTGTTGCGCTTCGCGCTTCTGGCCGCGGCGCGCGGCGATGGCGCGATGGTCGACCTTTGTCGCGGCGAGGCGGCGCAACTGCGGCGCAATCTGGAGCACAACGGCTGGGACGGCGCCTGGTATCGACGCGCTTATTTCGATGACGGCAGCGCGTTGGGCTCGGCGGCCAATGCCGAATGCCGCATCGATTCGATCGCGCAAAGCTGGGCTGTGCTGTCAGGCGCCGCCGACCCGGCGCGCGCACGCCAGGCGATGGATGCGGTCGATACCCATCTGGTGCGGCGCGAGCACGGGCTGATCCAATTGCTCGATCCACCGTTCGACAAATCTGCGCAGAACCCGGGCTATATCAAGGGCTACGTGCCGGGTGTGCGCGAAAACGGCGGCCAGTACACCCATGCCGCGATCTGGAGCGCGATGGCATTCGCCGCCCTGGGCGACAGTGCGCGCGCCTGGGAACTGGCGGCGCTGATCAACCCGGTGGCGCATGCGCACAGCGCGGCTAAGGCGGCGGTCTACAAGGTCGAGCCTTATGTGATGGCGGCGGATGTTTACGCGCTGGCGCCGCACAGCGGGCGCGGCGGCTGGACCTGGTATACCGGTTCGGCCGGCTGGATGTATCGCCTGATCGTCGAATCGCTGCTCGGGGTGCGGCGCGAGGGGGACACGCTACGCATCGAACCGTGCTTGCGCGACCACTGGCCGGGCTACAAGATGCAGTATCGCTATCGCGAAACGATGTACCGGATCGTGGTGTCGCGCACGGCGGATGGCGGCGCGGAGATGCGGGTGAGGGTCGATGGCGTCATGCAGGAGCAGCCGTTGATCGCGCTCATCGACGACCGCCGCGAGCATGCGGTCGAGGTGGTTCTGGGCAGCGCGGCGGCGCCGCGCGCGGGAGTGTGAGTTCTCCCTCCCCTTCAAGGGGAGTGTGAGTTCTCCCTCCCCTTCAAGGGGAGGGTTGGGGTGGGGATAGGGTGGTTTCCGATGGGGACGAGTACCCCATCCCCCTCCTGACCTCCCCCTTGAAGGGGGAGGGACGAGTATCCCCCGCTCACCCGATTGAGGATTAGCGCTCGCTTCGGGCGGCCGAATGCGGGCGCTTAAGCGGCGCGCGCCACCAGATCGGCCAAGCACGCGTTGAGACTTTTGCCGTTCGACGCCGCTGCGAGCGACGCCCGCTGATGGACTTCCGCGGGAAGCCGCACGATAAGCTTTCCCGAAAATGACTTGCGCGGCGCCAGCCCGTCTTCCCGACACATATCGAGGAATACCTTGAGCGAGACTTGGCCTTCGCGCTTGAGCGATTTGACATCCGCCGCATGGAAGTCCGCGCCC
>JAYTDE010000241.1:0-2695 GCA_043736195.1 Burkholderiales bacterium
AAGCTGGCGCGCGGCAAACCGAGCATGCGCATCGGCGACCCCGGCTCGATGGGGCGCATCCTGATCGATGGCGAACCGGGCTCCGATTTCGTACCGGCATTGAAGCCGCACGCCGGCGATATCGTCATCTCCAAGCCTGGCAAGGGCGCGTTCTATGGCACCCTGCTTGGCGAAATTCTGCGGCTGCGCGGCATCACGCACCTGATCTTCGGCGGCGTCACCACCGAGGTATGCGTACAGACCAGCATGCGCGAGGCCAACGACCGCGGCTACGAATGCCTGCTGATCGAGGATGCCACCGAAAGCTACTTTCCGGAATTCAAGAGCGCCACCCTGGCGATGATCCATGCGCAGGGCGGGATCGTCGGCTGGACCGCGCCTGCGGCGGCGCTGTTCGCCGCCATAGGCTGAAGTTTCGATGGTTTGAGTGATCCAACTACGTTAGTATCAAATCCACTGATCGACGGTGAATCCGCAATGATCCGCACCAGCGCATTCTTCGGCAAAGAGACATGCGCCCGCCAGCGCAAAGTGGCAGCCTCGCCGCAAGGCTTGGCGCCGGGGGTCGGTGAATTCCGCAGCGGCAGCGCCCGTACTGCTTCACGCAGCCGGAAATTTCTCGCCGCAGCCGCGAAAGACGATTCATGGCGCCGCCGCTGATCATCGACACCGGCGAAGTCGTCGATGGCCGGTGAAGCGCGGCACCGCTGGCCGCCGTTGACTTCTGGCTGCGGCATTCAATTCGGCACGAACCATGGAACGGCCAGGTAACCCCAACACGGCGCCATCCGAGTACGAAAGGTGCCTGGTACTGTTTTCCGGCGGCCAGGATTCAAGCACTTGTCTGGCCTGGGCACTGCAACGCTTCGTGCGCGTCGAGACCATCGGCTTCGACTATGGCCAGCGCCACGCCGTCGAACTTGCGTGCCGAGCGCCGATCATCGATGCGCTGAAGTTGCAGCGGCCCGACTGGGCTGCCCGTCTCGGTGAGGATCATCTGATCGACCTCGGGTTCATCGGGCGCATCAGCCAGACCGCGCTGACGCAGGAAATCGATATCGAGATGCTGCGCTCCGGCCTGCCCAACACCTTCGTGCCGGGGCGCAACCTGCTGTTCCTGACCGTTGCCGCAGCCCTCGCCTATCGGCGTGGCCTGAACGTGCTGGTCGGCGGCATGTGCGAAACCGATTTTTCAGGGTATCCCGATTGTCGCGACGACACCATCAAGGCCTTGCAGGTCACACTCAACCTCGGTATGGATAGCCGCTTGCGCATCGAAACGCCGCTGATGTGGATCGACAAGGCCGCTACATGGGAACTGGCGCGGCAACTCGGCGGAGAACCATTGCTTGAGCTGATTGTTGAGCTGACCCATACCTGCTATCTCGGGGAGCGCGGCAAGCGTCACCACTGGGGCTACGGTTGCGGTGAATGTCCGGCATGCGAGCTGCGTCGTAGCGGCTACGCAAGGTGGCGCGCCGGGCTTGCATGAACAAGAACCGTCGTCGCGCGCCCAACCCGGCGGGATGCACTTCGGGCCGGTACGCTTGCAGGTTTCGAAGCGGCCGCATGTAGCATAGCGGTCTGGCGCAACCTTAATGCATCCAAAGCAACGGCCAGAACAAGGAGACATCCCTTGCATACCAACAGACGAAGATTCCTCGGCCGGCTCGGCGCCGGCGGCATCGCACTGACAGGCGCACGGCTGCATGCGCAGGCGCCGCCCTTCCCCAGCCGGCTTGTGCGCATCGTTCCGTTCGGCACCGCCGGCGGACCGATCGATGCCATCGCGCGGGCCTATGCCGAGAAGCTGCAGCAGCGCTGGGGCCAATCGATCGTGGTCGACGCCAAGCCGGGCGCGGCCGGCGTCATCGCGGCCGACTTCGTGGCCAAGGCGCCGGCCGACGGCCACACGGTGCTGTTCACCCTGCCGCTCACGCATGTGAACAACGCCATCCTGATGCCCAAGCTGCCGTACGACCCGGTCCGCGATTTCCAGCCGCTGTCGCAGCTGGCCACCGGCGGGCCGATGGTGGTGGCACGCGGCGACGCGCCTTACAACAACCTGAAGGAGTTCATCGAGTTCGCGCGCAAGCAAGCGGTGCTGAATTACGGCACCTGGGGCAACGGCTCTTCAGCCCACCTGTTCGGCGAATTGCTCAAACGCCAGAGCGGCGCCAACCTGGTGCATGTCGCCTACAAGGCCGAGGTCGCGGCACACAGCGACCTGTTCGGCCGCTTGCTCGACTTCGCCTGGGCCAACCCGTCGACCGCGCGCGCGCAAACCCAGGCGGGAAAGATGAAAGTGCTGGGCATCGCCGGTAGCCGCCGCGTCGCCACCATGCCTGGCGTACCCACCTTCGCCGAGCAGGGCTTCCAGGGCTTCGACATCGACAGCTGGATCGGGGTCTACGCGCCGGCCAACACGCCGCCAGCAGTAGTGCAGGCCTGGACCGAAGCCTTGCGCGAGATCACCCGGCTCACCGACGTGTCGGCGCGCCTCACGGCGTTTGGCTTTGAACCACTGGGCAATACGCCGGCACAATTCATGGATCAATACCGTGCCGATTACCCGCGGATCGCCGATCTGATCAAGGCTGCCGGTGTGACGCTCGAATAGGAGGCAGGCACGCCATGAATCAGAATCAGGACGCTGCGCCGACACCCATGACGACGACAGCCATCGACAGCGGTA
>JAYTDE010000242.1:0-2637 GCA_043736195.1 Burkholderiales bacterium
CCAGCGCGCCGGCCATCGCACTCAATGTGAAAGTCCAGCCGGGGCCGACCTTGTCCCACAAATAGCCGCTGGCGATGCCGCCGATGAAGCCGCCGACGCCAAACGACAGGCTGATGTACAAGGCCTGGCCGCGCGCCTGATTGCGCGGCCCGAAGTAGCGGCCCACCAGCCCCACCGCGCTGGCATGATAGACCGCGAATGTCGATGCGTGCATCAGTTGGGCCAGGACCAGCAGCCACCAGTAATCGACGCACCAGGCGATAACAAGGAAGCGCACTACGCACACCACAAAGGTGGAGAAGTACAGGCTGCGCAGGTCGAAACGGCGGGTCAATTGCGGCATGTATTGGAACACCGCGATCTCGATGATCACCCCCAGCGCCCACATCAAGCCGATCGCGGTCTTGCTGTAACCGTGTTCGGCCAGGTAAATCGAATAAAACGTATACAGGGCCGCGTGTGCGAAAGCGTTGAGCGCACCGGCTAGCAGGAAGGCCTGTACTTCGCCGCGGCGCAGTACAGAAGACAGCGGATTGCCGGTGTCTGGCCGGCTGCGCGTACCGCTGGCCGGAATCAGCCAGGCGGCCACCAGTGTCAGCGCGAGCGTGGCGGCAACCACATGCAATACCGCGGCCACCGGTGCGACATCGAGCAAGGCTCCGAGGCCCAGCACCGCGGCGATAAAGCCGACCGAGCCCCACACCCGGATGCGGCCATAGCCGCCCGGCGCGTCGCGCACGTGGTGCAGGGTAATCGCTTCGACCAGCGGCATTTGCGCGCTGGTGAAGAAATGCATGCCTACCAGCACCATGAATAGCCAGGTGAACGAAGTACCCATGTACGCAAAAGCGAACGCACCCAGCGACAGCAGCGCCGCCAGGCGCAGGATGGTGGTCGGCGCGCCACTACGGTCGGCCAGCCAGCCCCAGGCATTGGGGCCGAAAATCCGCATCACCTGCGGAATCGCATAGAGCAAGCCGATCTGTGTCGCTGCCAGGCCGATCTCGCTGAGATAAAGCGTGAAGTACGGCGAATAGGCGCCGACGTAAGCGAAATACGCGAAGTAGTAGGCCGACAGCGCCAGCGCTGGCGAGCGGGCCGGCACCTCCTTGTGCAAGGCGCTCAGGCGCGCGCCGCCACCACCGGCGTGGTGGTGCATACATCGCCACACTGCGCACGCTGGCGCAGGGCATGATCCATCAACACGATCGCCAGGCACGCCTCGGCGATCGGCGCGGCGCGGATCCCCACACACGGATCATGGCGTCCAAGGGTTTCAAGCGTGACCGGATTGCCGGCCTTGTCGATCGAGCGCCGCGCCAGGCGGATGCTCGAAGTCGGCTTGAGGGCGATCGACACCACCATGTCCTGCCCGGTGGAAATGCCGCCCAGAACACCGCCGGCATGGTTGGACAGGAATCCCTGCGGGCTCATCTCGTCGCCATGCTCGGTGCCTTTTTGGGTGACGCTCGCAAAGCCGGCGCCGATCTCCACGCCCTTGACCGCGTTGATACCCATCATGGCGTGCGCGATGTCGGCATCGAGGCGGTCGTAAAGCGGCTCGCCCAGGCCCACCGGCGTGCCGCTGGCCACCACGGTGACGCGCGCGCCGACCGAATCGCCGGACTTGCGCAATGCGTCCATGTAATCTTCCAGCCGTGCCACCGCGGACATGTCGGCCACGAAGAACGGATTGGCATCCCGGTTGGCGACGTCGTCCCAACTGCGAAACGGCACCGCGATATCGCCCAGTTGCGCCAGATACGCGCGAATCACGATGCCATGCTTTTCCGATAGCCATTTGCGCGCAACGGCGCCGGCCGCGACGGTCGGTGCGGTGAGACGCGCGGACGAACGCCCGCCGCCGCGGTAGTCGCGAATGCCGAATTTCTGCCAGTAGGTGTAATCGGCATGGCCGGGCCGAAAGGTATCGACGATGTTGCCGTAGTCACGGCTGCGCTGATCCTGGTTGCGGATCAGGAGTGCGATCGGCGTGCCGGTGGTATGGCCCTCGAACACGCCTGACAGGATCTCGACCGCGTCGGGTTCCTTGCGTTGCGTCACATGGCGCGATGTGCCGGGTTTGCGCAGGTCGAGATCGCGCTGGATATCGGCCGCATCAAGTGCCATGCCGGGCGGGCAACCGTCGACCACGCAGCCGATCGCCGGGCCGTGGGATTCACCGAAGTTGGTGACGCAAAACAGGGTGCCTAGCGTGCTGCCGGACATGACGATGAACCGTAAATCAAAGCAATATTTTAGCCGCGTTTGTTGATCTGGCCGGTAAGGCGCCAGGCCATCAGCGCCAGTATCAATACCGCGCCCACAAGAACCGCCCACAAACCGAGTTGGCGCAGGTCGAGGCGGTCGGTCCAGCGCGATTCAAGCGCCGCCGGATTGTTCAGAACCGGCGTCCCGACCTGCGCGGCTTGCAGCGCCCATTCGGCACCGGGCCGGTAGTCAGGTATCAAGCTGGCCAGCGGCAGCGCACTGGCCACCACGCGGCTCTTCTCGCCGGCGCGTTCGCGCTGCCCGTAGGCAAGCACGAAAGGCCCCGACCCGCGCGCTACAAACACCAGGTGGCGTGGCAGATGCGCCGCGTGCATGCGCGGTACGCCGGCGCCGATGCCGCCACTG
>JAYTDE010000243.1:0-2050 GCA_043736195.1 Burkholderiales bacterium
GGCACTTACCGAACACGCGCGGCGCTGCGGCCTTGAGGCACCGATCGACGCCTTCGAGACTGCGACCCAGGTGCAGTGGCGCAGCGGGCGCGTGCCGCTCGTCGCGCGCAGCCACTTCGATAGTGAACCGCTGGAACTGGGCGCGATCCGGCCGGTGCACGGCCACGCGGCGCTGGACGCCGCCGGCTGCGCCATTCGCGCGGCGCTGGATGGTCAGGTCGAAGCGGTGGTTGCGGCCCCGCAAACCGAACTCGCGATCAAACAGGCCGGCATCGAGTTCGACGGCTACCCGAGCTTCGTCGCACGCTGTACCGGCACCCCGGTGGACGACGCCTTCCTGATGCTCTGCTATGACCGCACGCGCATCGTCCACACCACCCTGCATGTAAGCCTCAAACGCGCGATCGAACTGGTGACCCAAGAACGGGTATTGCGCGCCATCCGTGCCGCCGACACCACCCTGCGCCGCATCGGCATCGGCGCGCCACGCCTGGCTGTCTCCGGCCTCAACCCGCACGCCGGCGAGGCCGGCATGTTCGGCTGTGAGGAACAGACCATCATCGAACCGGCGCTGGCTGCCGCACGCGCCGCCGGCATCATAGTCGACGGCCCGTTCGGTGCCGACACCATGTACGCGCGCGCCGACGTCGATGCCTTTATCGTGATGTTTCACGATCAGGGCCACATCGCCGCCAAGCTGGCCGCACCGAATCGCACCGCCGGCCTCACCATCGGCACGCCGGTACTGTTTTCCTCGGTGGCGCACGGCAGTGCGCTCGACATCGCCGGGCACAACAAGGCCAGCCCGCTGGCGATGATCGAGGCGATCGAACGCCTGCTCAAGGGCGGCGCATGAGCGCCCCCGACGGCTCCGGCGTGCCGTATGCGGGCCTCACACCCGACACGGTGTTGGACGCGCTGGAAAGCCTGGATCTGCGCTGTGACGGCCGCCAGATGGCGCTCAATTCCTATGAGAATCGGGTCTACCAGGTCGGCATCGAGGGCGACCTGCCGCTGATTGCCAAGTTCTACCGGCCGCAACGCTGGAGCGATGCGCAAATCCTGGAGGAACACAGCTTCGCCGCCGAACTTGCCGAAAGCGAGATTCCGGTGGTGGCCCCGCTGCTGTTGAACGGCGCCACCCTGCACCATTTCAGCGGCTTTCGTTTTGCACTCTTTCCACGCCGCGGCGGGCGCACGCCGGAACTGGAAAATCCGGACACCCTCGAATGGCTGGGGCGCTTTCTCGGGCGCATTCACGCCATCGGCGGCACGCGGCCATTCACCACCCGACCGACGCTCGATGCGGGAAGCTTCGGGCGTGAATCGCGCGACTGGCTGCTGGCAGACCAAGTCATACCGCACGAGCTGCGCCTGCCCTGGCAAGGTGCCGCCGACCTGGCCCTGGAACATGTGGCGCATTGCTATGAGCGCGCCGGCCAGATCGCGCTGATCCGGCTGCACGGCGACTGCCATCCGGGCAATGTGCTATGGGTCGAGGAAGGGCCCGAGCGCGGCCCGCATTTCGTCGACCTGGACGATGCGCGCATGGCGCCGGCGATTCAGGATCTGTGGATGCTCCTGCCCGGCGATCGCGAGGCGGCAGCGCAGGCATTAGGCTCGCTGATCAAGGGCTATGAGGATTTTTGCGACTTCGACGACCGCGAATTGCACTTGATCGAAGCCCTGCGCACCCTGCGCCTGATGCATCACTCGGCGTGGATCGCGCGCCGCTGGCAGGACCCGGCCTTTCCGGCGGCCTTTCCGTGGTTCGCCAGCCCGCGCTACTGGCAGGACCGGATTCTTGAACTCAAGGAACAGGTCGCGCTGATGCAGGAAGCACCGGTGCGTCCGGCCAGGTCCTGAAGTCGCAGCGCGCCTGCCCGCGAACGACGGTGGCGCCGTCGCCCGGGCAAGCTGCCCACCACAGCGCTTGTCAATCGATAGCCAGACGCTTCGAGGCAGGCTGGGTTTTCTTGGGCAGGGTGAGCGTCAGCACACCGTTGTCGTATTTGGCCTTGGCAGCGCCGGCATCGACTTCCTGCGGCAA
>JAYTDE010000244.1:0-1731 GCA_043736195.1 Burkholderiales bacterium
ACAGCTTGCGGGCGCGAGATTTTACAAATACAGCTAAAGCGGTTAGTACGACATTCGGATGGCGTTGCTCGGACGATTCGCTATCCGAATGTCGTACTAACTTGCCGGATTGAGGGGGTCGCCTTCGGCGCCCCCTAATCCGGCAGGGGGTGGTTCTGGCCCGCTTTCGGCGTTTTTGCTGATGCGGGTTTTTTGTTTTCTGAGGTGGCTTATGAGTGCTGTGCCTTCTTTGCTGGAAACTTTGACGCTGCTTTTGTCGCAGCGGATTTTGGTGCTCGATGGCGCCATGGGCACGATGATCCAGCAGTACCGCCTTTCCGAGGAACAGTATCGCGGCTTCGGTGGTGCGCCTGGCATGTGGGAGCGCTTTCGCGACCATGGGCATGATGTCAAGGGCAACAATGAACTGCTGACGCTCACGCAGCCACAGGTGATTCGCGAGATTCATGAGCAGTATCTGGCAGCCGGTGCCGACATCATCGAGACCAACACGTTCGGCGCGCAGTCGATCGCGCAGGGCGATTACGGCCTGGAAACTCTGGGCTACGAGTTGAGCTTGGCGGCGGCGCGCCTGGCGCGCGAGGCCTGCGCCAAATACAGCACGCCGGAGCGGCCGCGCTTTGTCGCCGGTGCCTTGGGGCCCACGCCCAAGACCGCCTCGATCTCGCCGGATGTCAACGATCCTGGCGCGCGCAACGTCAGCTTCGATTTGTTGGTGGCGGCCTACACCGACAACGTGCGCGGCCTGCTGGACGGGGGTTCCGATTTGCTGCTGGTCGAAACCATTTTCGATACGCTCAATGCCAAGGCCGCGCTGTTCGCCATCGACTTAGTGCTTGAGGAACGCGGCCTCACCGGGCCCAAGCGCCCTCCCTTGATGATTTCAGGCACCGTGACCGATGCCTCCGGGCGCATTCTCTCGGGCCAGACGGTCGAGGCGTTCTGGAATTCGGTGCGCCACGCGCGGCCCTTGACCGTCGGTCTCAACTGCGCCTTGGGCGCGGCGCTGATGCGCCAGTACATTGATGAGTTGTCGCGCATCGCCGATACCTATATCTGCGTGTATCCGAATGCCGGCCTGCCGAATCCGATGAGCGAGACCGGCTTTGACGAAACGCCGGAGGTTACCAGCGGCTTTCTCGGTGAGTTCGCCAAGGCGGGGTTCGCCAACATCGTCGGTGGTTGCTGCGGCACCACACCCGAGCATATCCAGGCGATCGCCGAGGCGGTGCAGGCCGAGCCGCCGCGCCTGATCCCCGAGCTGCCGAAGGTGATGCGCCTGTCGGGGCTGGAGGCGGTGGCGATTGGCGAGGAATCCCTGTTCGTCAACGTCGGCGAGCGCACCAACGTGACCGGCTCCAAGGCGTTCGCGCGACTGATCCTGAACGACCAGTACGGCGACGCGCTGGCGGTGGCGCGTCAGCAGGTGGAAAACGGCGCCCAGGTGATCGATATCAACATGGACGAGGCCATGCTTGATTCGCAGGCGGCGATGGTCAAGTTCCTCAACCTGATCGCCAGCGAACCGGACATCGCGCGCGTACCCATCATGCTCGACTCTTCCAAATGGAGCGTGATCGAGGCGGGGCTCAAGTGCGTGCAAGGCAAGCCGATCGTCAACTCGATTTCCATGAAGGAAGGCGAGGACGAATTCCGCCGTCAGGCGCGCCTGTGCCGCGCTTATGGCGCGGCGGTGATCGTGATGGCGTTCGACGAAAAAGGCCAGGCCGA
>JAYTDE010000245.1:0-2000 GCA_043736195.1 Burkholderiales bacterium
TGGAACGGCCAGGGATTCGACGCCCAGGTGCTGCACTATCGCGGCCTGGTGCACGGCGTGGTTGCGGATCGCTACTGGGACCAGGGTGACGATGATCGCGAGTTCAAATGGAACAACTACATCTCGCGTTATCACCCGCGCCACCTCGATCTGATGGACTTGCTGGCCTTGTACCAGTCGCGCGCCGCGGCGCCACTGGACGCGCTGGCCAAGCTGTGCGGCTTTCCGGGCAAACTGGGAATGGACGGATCGGCGGTGTGGGGCGCGTATCGGGCCGGACGCCTGGGTGAGATTCGCGACTATTGCGAAACCGACGTCGTCAACACCTACCTGGTGTTCCTGCGCTTCCAGAAAATGCGCGGCATCCTGACTGCCGAGGCCCATGCGCGCGAGGAGGCGCTGGTGCGCAGCACGCTGGGCGGGCTGCCGCAGGCGCACTGGAAAGAGTACCTCGCGGCCTGGTCGGCGCCGGCATGAACCGCGACATGGGGGCGGCCCGCCACGCTCGTGTGAAGCGCGCATGACCTACCCAGAGGCGCTTGAGATCGAATCGGTCGATCACGAGGCACGCGGCGTCGCACGCTACGACGGCAAGGTGATTTTTGTCGATGGCGCGCTGCCGGGCGAACGCGTCACGGCGGCCCCGTATCGACGCCGTGAGAAATACGAGAACGCGCAAATCTCGCACCTGGACCGTGCCTCGCCGGCGCGCGTTATGCCGCGCTGTGCGCACTTCGGCGTGTGCGGCGGCTGTTCGATGCAGCATGCGGACCTGCGCACCCAGGTGGCGATCAAGCAGCGCGTGCTGGAAGACAATCTGCGTCACATCGGGCGGGTCACGCCGGATTTGATGCTGCGCCCGATCGAAGGGCCGGCCTGGGAGTACCGCTACCGTGCGCGCCTGTCGGTACGGCATGTGGCCAAGAAGGGCGGGGTGCTGGTCGGTTTCCACGAACGTCGCAGCAGTTTCGTGGCCGACATGCGCGACTGCCATGTGCTGCCGCGGCGCATCGCCGATCTGCTGTTGCCGTTGCGTGAACTGGTCGCCGGGCTGACGATTCGCGACCGCATGCCGCAGATCGAACTGGCGATAGGCAGCGCTGTGGACGTGCTGGTGTTTCGCCTGCTGGCGCCGCTTACTGACGCCGACAGCGACAGCCTCAAGCGCTTCGCCGAACGCCACGCGGTGCAAATATGGACGCAGACAGCGGGGCCGGAGACCGCGATCCCCTGGTGGCCGCTGGATGCGCCGCCATTGACCTATGAATTGCCGGCGTTCGACGTAAGCATGCTGTTCCGGCCGACCGATTTCACCCAGGTCAACCACCAGATCAACGCAGCCCTGGTCGGGCGCGCGCTGCGCCTGCTCGACCCGCAGCCAGATGAGCGCATCGGTGATTTCTTTTGTGGTCTGGGCAACTTCACGCTGCCGATCGCGCGCCATGCGCGAGAAGTTCTGGGCGTTGAGGGTAGCAAGCCTCTGGTGGCGCGCGCACGCGAGAACGCCACATTCAACGGCCTGGCCGGCAATACCCGCTTCGAGGTGGCCAACCTGTTTGTGGCCACGCCGGAAAGCGCGGCCGCATGGGGGCACTTCGACAAGCTGCTGATCGATCCGCCGCGCGAGGGCGCGACCGAACTGCTCAAGGCTCTTTGCTTACCCGGTCGTGACGATCCGGCACGCATGCCCGGCCGCATAGTCTACGTTTCCTGCAATCCGGCGACGCTGGCGCGCGACGCCGGCATGCTGGTCGGCGAATTCGGTTATGCCCTGAAAGCGGCGGGGGTGGTCAACATGTTTCCCCATACCTCGCACGTGGAATCGATCGCGCTATTCGATCGCCCATGAAAAAAGCGGCCCGAGGGCCGCTTTTTTTAATCGCCAGATGCGCCTAGTCGCGACTGCCGCCTACCACTCCCAGGATCTGCAGCAGCGAGACAAAGATGTTGTAGATGCTGAGCACCAGGCTCAAGGTGGCCGAGATGTAGTTGTCTTCGCC
>JAYTDE010000246.1:0-4103 GCA_043736195.1 Burkholderiales bacterium
CTGCCAGATGGGCGACCGCACTGTCGATGCTGATCACCAGGTCGAGCTGCGTGATGATGGCGGCGGTGTCGGCGAAGTCGTCGATGCGCCCGCCCGGCGAGTAGAGGTCGAGCGACATGGCGTCGAGTTCGGCGGCATCCGCGTCCGGCTGCAGGCTTACAAAGTGCATTCCGGTCTGACCCAAAGGGGCCAGCGCGCCTGGCGCGATGCTCTTGGCGATGCGCGAGCGATCATGGGCGCCGGCGCTGCTGCGCTGGTCGGTGCGCCACACCAGCCCGGCCAGCCTGCCGCCCAGTCCTGCGCCACGCATGCGCTGCCCCCATAGTTCCGCCAGCGCGGCATCGCCTTGCAGATAGGGCACCCCATCCTGTGCCAGACCCAGGTGCAGCGGCAGGTCGAGTAGCGGCGCATGCACGTCGGCCGGCGGTACCACACCGGGTGCCGACACCTGATCGACGCCCTCTATGCCGGCGAACAGGCGGGTGCACTCGGGGCGCGCGCCCAACACCAGGCGGGCCGGTTGCGCGCTGGCACGCAGCCGACTCACATAGCGGGCGAACAGCAGGTGATCGCCCAGCCCGCCCCAGTCACACCAGACGAATACGGTCTTGCCCTCAAGCGATTCGCCAGCCCAGGCCGGCAGCGGCGCCAGCGGATTGTCGCGGCCGTGATGCAGGCGATGGCGCGCGCCGAGCATGCGAAAGCCTTCGGCGTAGTCGCCGCGGAAAAACAGGCGCTGGCCCAGGTTGTAGCTGGCGGCGGCATTGGTGGGATCATGGCGCAGCACTGTGCGGAACCAGCCGATCGACGCCTCCGGGTCGGCGTCGTCACTGCAGAGGGCCCCCATCGCGTTGAGCGCCTCGATGTGGGCGGGTTCGCTTAGCAATGCCCGCTGAAGGCAGGCGCGCGCAGCCTCCGCTTCACCGGCGTCGAACAGCAGCCAGCCCAGCAGTGCCAGCGCGTCTGCATCGGCGGCTTGCGTGGTGAGGTGTTTCTCAAGCAGTGCACGCGCGGCGTCGTTGTGGCCCTCTGCCAGGAGGCTGCGTGCACTGGCGACCGGGTTGTCGGTGCCGGCGCTTTCCGGTGCCGCCGGCGTGGAGTTGCAGAACAGGTTGCGCAGGCGTTCGAACATGCCGGATGGACGCCGCTCAGGCCACAAACTTGTGCTCAAGCGCGGCACGCGCAAGCGATTCGGCCCACACCGCATAGCCGGCTGCGGACGGATGGAAACCATCGGCGGCGAACAGGGCCGGCTCGATGCTTACCAGCGGCGCCACTTGCGCGGCGCGCCCGACAGCCAGCCTGCGGGTGGCGCCATTGAGCAGCGCGGCGCGCGCACCGAGGTAGGCGTTCAGGGGCCGCGGCAGCGACGGAAAGCGGTCCATCGGCGGCGCCGCGGCGATCAGCACCGGCGCGTTGCCCACGCGCTCGCGCAGCGCCTCTATCAGTGCCTGCAAGTCCCGCGCGTAGCGCGCGGGACGGGTATGCTCCAACACGTCATTGACACCAAAAACCACCAGCAGCAGGTCCGCCGGTTCGGCTGCGACCTGCGGCAACAGGGCGGTGCGCGCCGTCGCCACGGAGGCACCCGACAAGCCGCAGGCGACCCAGGCGACGCTGCGCCCGGTCAACCTGGCCATTTGCCGGGCGAGCTGGCCGGTGAGCGCCTCGCCATGATTCGCCGCGCCAACCCCGGCAACCGTGGATTCGCCGATGGCCAGCAGGCGCAAGGGCCGCGACTGCGAAAGGCCACCGCATCGACCGCTGGTCGGCCCGCTAGCTGGGCCCAGACGCGGTGTGTCGCGGCGCACGCGCAGGCCTTGCAGCAGAAGCCAGGGCGAGAGCGGTGCGAATGCCAGCGAGAGTGCCAGGTCGCGCATTGTGCTGTTCAGGCAAATTTCGAGAAATCCGGCTTGCGGCGCTCGAAAAACGCGGTGAAGGCCTCCTTGGCCGCGGGGGAGGCGAGCAGCGTGCGGAAATGCGCGCCTTCCTCGGCCATTTGCGCCTCGACCGCTTGTCGATGGGCGCCGCGCATCAAGGCTTTGGTGGTGCGCAACGCACCGGCCGGCAGCGCGGCCAGCTTGCGCGCGCGCGCATACGCGAAGGCCGCCAGCTCGGCGGCCGGCAGGATCTGATTGACCAGGCCCATCTCGCGCGCCTCGGCCGCGTCAAAGGGCTCGCCGAACATGAGCTTTTCCGCCGCCCGCTGGTAGCCGGCAAGGGCAGGCAACAACAGGCTGGAAGCGGCTTCCGGGCACAGGCCCAGGCTGGCGAAAGGCAGGCTGAACCTGGCGTTGTCGGCGGCATACACCGCATCGCAATGCAGCAGCATAGTGGTGCCGATACCGACGGCAGCACCCGCGACCGCGGCGATCAGCGGCTTTTTGGCGTGTGATATCGCCTGCAAGAAACGAAACACCGGACTTTGGTCGCCGGAGGGCGGATTCTTCATGAAATCCTCGAGGTCATTACCGGCCGTGAAGATTGTAGGGCTGCCCTCAAACAGCACCACCCGTACCGCGGCATCGGTCTCGGCCGCCAGCAGCGTATCGGCCATGGTCTGGTACATCGCTGCGGTAATCGCGTTCTTTTTCTCCGCGCGATCAAAGCGGATACGCATGATCGACTCGGCAACGCCTACTGCAATACTCATTTTGTGCTCCCTTGTGCGCCCGTGGCGGGCGGTTCGTCCAGCATACGGCGAATGCGCCCGGCCCCCAGTCGGCGGCTGCAACCCGGGTGTGCTTGCGGTGCGCTCACTTCGGCCACAACACCATCTGTGTGCAGCGGAACAGCGCGATGGTTTTCGCCGTTTCGCGATGCGTGATCGTGGCGTCCCACACCTGCGTTGTGCGACCCAGGTGCGCGGCCCTGGCCAGCACTTCTATCGTGCCGTCGCGCGCGGTGCCGAGGTGGTTGCTTTTCAGTTCGAGAGTGGTGAAGCCGCTGGCGCCATCCGGCAAATGCGCGACACAGGCATAGCCGCAGGCGGTGTCGGCCAGGGTCACCACGCTGCCCGCATGCAGGAAGCCATTGGGTGCGAACAGTTCGCGGCGCACCGGCAACTCGGCGCGGATGAAAGCCTGACCGAGTTCGAGAATCGTGATGCCCAACAGGCCCGGCAGGTGGCCGGGACTGCGGCCGTTGAAATACGCTGCATCAAACCTCGGCAGATAGGCGGACATGGTGATTCTCCGGGTCAGGCGCGCACCACTTCAGACCAGTGGTTGGCCAGGTGCATCAAGTGCGCTCGCGTGTATTGGGCGTGGGTCAGGTCGCCGTAAGCGAAGTGCGGTTGCAGTCCCCTTTTGTGTGCGGCGAAGCGCCCGAGCGCGTCCCTGAGGCGCGCGACCGCGGGCCCCAGTGCCGCATTCTTGAGTGCCGGGGCGCCGGGGATCGGTTCGTCGAGTGCATGGCTCATGCTGCCTTGGGTATCGAACACCAGGAACGCGGCCGCACCCACGGTGGCCCGAAATACAGCGGACTTCTTTTGCGGGTAACCGGTCATCGAATACTCGACACTTTGGGTGGCGTGTTCGAGAATCTGGCCAAGCTTCCACGCACCGGTGGTGCCATGCGGATGCTTCAGCAGACTCACCAAGCCGAGGTCGGCAGCGTCCAGGCTGGGGAAGGTCTTTATCGCGGTGGCGCCACAAGCGTACAGCGGCGCTGCCACCGCCAAAGCCAGGAGCGTGCGACGTTGCATGGTGCGCGCCGCTTGCCTAGAGAGTCTCGAAAATTCCGGCCGCACCCATGCCGGTGCCCACGCACATGGTGACCATGCTGTACTTCTGCCTGGTGCGGCGGGCGCCGTGGATCGCGGTGGCCGCGCGCATGGCGCCGGTGGCGCCCAAGGGATGGCCGAGCGCGATGGCGCCGCCGTTCGGGTTGATGCGGTCGTGGTTGAGGCCAAGATCGCCGATCACCGCCAGCGATTGTGCGGCGAAGGCTTCGTTGAGTTCGATCCAGCCGATGTCGTCCTGCGACAAGCCCGCATGTTTGAGCGCCAGCGGAATCGCTTCCTTGGGCCCGATGCCCATGATCTTCGGGTCCACGCCCTTGACCGCGAACGAAACAAAGCGCGCCAGCGGTGTCAAGTTGTA
>JAYTDE010000247.1:0-3448 GCA_043736195.1 Burkholderiales bacterium
AGCCGACCGGTGCCCACCCAGCTCAAGGCCAGGCCATGCGCCCGCAGGTAAAACTGCAGCATCCAGTTGTAGCGCGACGGCTGGCTGAAGGTGATGGTCCAGACGGTCGACAGGTTGTGTACGCGCACCGGCAGGCCGGCCAGTTCCAGTTGCTGGTTGAGGCTGGCCGCGCGTGTGTTCCATCGCTCGTCGAGGCCGCTGTACATCGCCCGCACCTCAGGTGTGGCCAGGCGTTCCAGGAACACCTGCATCGCTCCCATCACGTAGGGGTGGGCGTTGAACGTGCCGCGGGCAAAACACAGGTCGGCCGGGCGCTCCGGGCGAAAGCGCTTCATCAGTTCGGCGCGCCCGCACACCACCCCCACCGGCAAGCCGCCGCCGAGCGTCTTGCCGTAGGTCACCATGTCGGCCTTGACGCCGAAGTATTCCTGGGCGCCACCCGGTGCCAGGCGGAAGCCGACGAACACCTCGTCGAAAATCAGCACGATGCCGCGCTCGCTGCACACTTCGCGCAGTTGCCGCAACCAGACGGTGTAAGCGGCACGGTCGAAGGCGGCGCTGCGGCCGCTGTCGATAAGCGAAGAGTCGCCCGGCGCGTTGGCGTTCGGGTGCAGCGCCTGCAAGGGGTTGACCAGCACACAGGCGATGTCGCGCCGGCGCCGCAGCACGCGCAGCGTATCGGCATCCATCTCCTTCAAGGTGTAGGTTTCGTGCGCCGGCACCGGGTTGCCGATGCCCGGCTGCACATCGCCCCACCAGCCGTGATAGGCGCCGCAAAAGCGCACCAGGTGCGTGCGGCGCGTGTGGTAGCGCGCCAGGCGCACCGCCTGCATCACCGCCTCGGTACCCGACATGTGGAACGAGATTTCATCCAGCCCGGAGATCTCGCGCAGGCGGCGCGCGTTGTAGGCCACCACCGGGTGATAGCTGCCCAAAACAGGGCCCAGGGCGCGTACCAGGTCGCTGCCCTGGTCGATACAGTCCTTGTAGAAATCGTAGCCGAACACGTTCACGCCATAGGCGCCGGTCAAGTCATAGAAGCGGTTGCCGTCGAGATCGGTGATGCTGACCCCGGAAGACGACTGCACGAAGCTGCCCGCCTTCAGGTGCGCGCGCACATGGCGGCTGAACTGGAAGGGCACGCGATAGGCGCTGGTGAACTGCAGGTCGGAGATCGCGCCTTCGACCTCTGCGGTTTGCTGTGCGCTGAGCGGGAAGCGCTGCTTGTAGAGCGCCGCCAGGCGCGCGAAGGCCTCGCGCCGCGTGCGCACCACATCATCGGGCGCATCGTCGCTGGCGAAGAAAGCGGTTTCGTCGTACTCGTAGAACGGAATCAGACGCGCCACGCGGCGCGCCATGCGCGAATGACCCGACAGCGAAGGATGCTTGGCCTTCGACAACTCCAGGCGGGTCCTGATGCGACCGAACGAGGTGACGAGCGCTGCGGCGCCGATGGCGTAGAGGGCGAGGGTGGCGGCTGGGAGTTCCATGCTCACACGGTTTACCGAATGTCTTTGACAGGATCGTGACTTTGAAAAAAATCATCGCGCGCATGGTGGCGCAGGAAGATCTGAACTTCCTGTTGACCAACCGCATTCCGCGCCAACTGCTGACGCGCTTCATGGGCTGGTTTTCGAAGATCGAACAGCCAATGGTGCGCGACCTCTCGATCGCGCTGTGGCGGCTGTTCTCCGGTCTTGACTTGCGCGAAGCGAAGAAGCAGCGTTTCGTGAGCATGCATGATTGCTTCACCCGTGAGTTGAAGCCTGGCGCGCGGCCGGTGGACCCGGACCCGCGTGTGCTGGTGAGCCCGTGCGACGCGATCGTCGGCGCCTGCGGCCGGGTCGAGAACGGCATGCTGATCCAGGCCAAGGGTTTTCCGTATCGCCTTGAGGACCTGCTGCACGATCCGCAACTGGTTGCGGCCTATGCCAACGGCACCTACGCGACGCTACGCCTCACCTCGGCCATGTATCACCGCTTTCACGCGCCGCATGACGCAACCGTGGAGCAAGTGACCTACATTTCGGGCGACACCTGGAACGTCAACCCGATCGCGCTCAAGCGCATCGAGCGCCTTTACTGCCGCAACGAGCGCGCGATCCTGCGCACCCGGCTTGCGGCCGGCGGACACCTGATCACGCTGGTGCCGGTGGCGGCGATTCTGGTGGCCAGCATCCGCCTGCATTGCGCCGACGTGCTGCTGCATCTGAAGTATCGCGGGCCGCAGCGCATCGCCTGCGACGCGCGTGTTGCCAAGGGTGAGGAAATGGGCTGGTTCGAGCACGGCTCGACCATCATCGTGTTCGCGCCGCCGGGCTTCGAGTTGTGTTCGACGATTGCGCCAGGCGCGCGTTTGCGCATGGGGGAGGCGTTGATGCGCTTGCCGGAGCTTAGCGCCGATCCGAGTAGAGCGGCGCAGGCCGAAACTGTGATCGAACCCGATTAGGGCATCGGTTGGCAAATGACGCAGCCCAAGACCAGGTGAGCTGGTCCGGTATGCCAGCGTTCTAAGCGGGCCCGTATCAACTATCAAGATGGAACATTGGGTCACGCAGACGCACCAAATCGTTCCACCATTTCGCCAAATTTTTACATGTCGCCTTGATGAGCATCCATCGAATCCAAGCTTGCGTGTAGCAAGCGCTGCTTGTCGTTCTCCTTCGGGCTGAACATTTTCGATCCAGAGTAGCCCGCACACTCGCTCATTGCCTCGGAGGAATCGCTCTCGAACCAGCTGTGAACCCGGAGGGCCACCTGATCGCGGGGCACAGGTTGCCGCAACCACTTCTGAAAGCTCAGGCGCGCTTACCGTGCTCTACCTCCCAACCCTTGCAAGCCAATGCAACATAGCGCGGCACGGGGCGCGCGCCGGTGCCATAGGCGCTCATGGTGCGCGGCGTCATCTCCAGCGCCTTCGCTGCCGCGGCCAGCGTCAGGCCGTTTCGCGCTCGCCATTGGGCAAAGATGCGTGCGTTGTCGCTGTTCGTGCTTTGCGCCTGAGCATCCAGCCAAAGGGTATCGGCGCCGATCTGAATGTCTTGCGCGACCCACTCCACCGTCCAGCCATCATCGGCAATGACTGCTTTTTTGAAAGCGGACAGGTTTCGCAAAGGCCCCAAACCGGGCGACTCATCGAAGAACTCGGCAAAGCGCAGAGTGTATTGAGCGCCATTGCGAAACGTAACGCGCAGCAAATGCCCGTCCAGTGCTTCAACCGCTTTCAGGCGCGGGCGTTTCATCGGTGTCATTTTTTCCACTCCTTCACAAGTTGATCCAGATTTGCCGTTACCCAAGCCATCACTTCCACCTTCAACCCCTTGGGCCAGGAGCCACAGGATTGCAGCGTAGTCAGGTCAATCAACACATCAAAACCGCCGCCCGCCAAATGCACATGCATGGGCAAGTGATCACGCTCACGCACCTCCAGCCTGTACTTGTTTCGGAA
>JAYTDE010000248.1:0-10303 GCA_043736195.1 Burkholderiales bacterium
CAACGTGTTACGTACGTGGCGGCAGACCGCGCTGGTCAAGCCGGCGACCGCGTCACGGTCGATTTTGCTGGAAGGATTGATGGCGTGGCGTTCGACGGCGGAACGGCGGACGGCTTTGCATTTGAACTTGGTGGTGGCCAGATGCTGCCGGAATTCGATGCTGCGGCCAACGGATTGGTCGCAGGCGCAACCACGACATTTGATCTCACCTTCCCAGCCAACTATCAAGGCAAGGACGTCGCAGGCAAGACCGCGCAGTTCTCCATCACCGTGAGCAAAGTTGAAGCAGCCGTGCTTCCCGTGCTTGATGCGGAATTCGCCAAGTCTCTCGGCGTGGCCGACGGCGACGTCGAAAAAATGCGTACCGATATCCGCGGTAACCTGTCTCGCGAGGTCAGCAAGCGGCTGCAGGCACGCGCCAAGAACGGCGTCATGCAGGCTCTTTATGAGGCCGTGAAGCTGGACGCGCCGAAGGCACTGGTAGCCCTGGATGTAGAGCGCCTGATCGAGCAAGCGCGTGCCGATCTGGCGCAGCGCGGGGTCAAGCAGGATGTACCGCTGCCCCCCGACATGTTTCAAGAGCAGGCCAAACGGCGGGTATCTCTGGGCTTGATTTTGAACGAACTGGTCAAATCTAACGGGCTTGAAGTCAAACCGGACCAGGTGCGTGCGGTGATTGACGAATTCGCACAGAGTTACGAAGATCCAAACGAGGTCGTGCGCTGGTATTACGGTGACAAGCAACGGCTCGCTGATGTCGAGGCATTGGCGCTGGAAGACAACGTGGTCAACTTCGTGATGTCAAAAGCCGTGGTTACAGACAAGAGCGTGTCTTTCGACGACCTGATGGGCCGCGGCTAAACCACCGACAGGAACAAGCAATGAGATCCGACATCCAGTATCAGCGTTTTCAGCAGTTCGTACACGACACCGGGGCGGGTGCCATGAATCCCCAGGGTTTGGGCATGATCCCGATGGTGATCGAACAGAGCGGCCGTGGCGAGAGGGCATATGATATTTATTCGCGGCTCCTCAAGGAGCGTGTAATTTTCCTGGTCGGGCCGGTCGAAGACATGGGGGCCAACCTGATCGTCGCACAGCTCCTGTTTCTGGAGTCGGAAAACCCAGAAAAAGACATCTCGTTCTACATCAACTCACCCGGTGGCTCGGTGACGGCTGGGTTGGCTATTTACGACACCATGCAGTTCATCAAGCCAGCGGTATCGACCTTGTGCATCGGGCAGGCTGCCAGCATGGGGGCTTTCCTGCTGGCGGCAGGGGCCAAGGAAAAGCGCTTCTGCCTGCCCAATTCGCGGGTTATGATCCATCAGCCGTCGGCCGGATTTCAGGGGCAGGCGTCAGACATCGAGATCCATGCCAAGGAAGTCATGGGGCTCAAGAAAAAGCTCAACCAACTGATGTCCGTGCACACGGGGCAACCGGTCGAACGGATCGAAAAGGATACCGATCGCGACAACTTCCTGTCGGCCGAGGACTCCAAGGCTTATGGCATTGTTGACAAGATACTCGGCAAGCGCGGCGAATAGAGTGGAGTGCTGGTGGTCGGCACGCGAGAGCAAGGCGTTGTATTGTGACCACAAGCTTGCCGCGACGGGGCTGAATGGCCTAAGCTACGGATGATGTCACCCGGTAACCAGAGTCACTAATGTCGGACAAAAAAGCCAGTGGCGAAAAGCTGCTCTATTGCTCGTTTTGCGGCAAGAGCCAGCACGAGGTCCGCAAGCTCATTGCCGGGCCCTCGGTGTTCATTTGTGACGAATGCATCGAGCTGTGCAATGACATCATTCGTGATGAGACTACCGGTGTGGAACCAGGCAAACCCGCCAAATCCGATTTGCCCACGCCGCAGGAAATCTGCGGCATCCTTGATTCCTATGTGATTGGGCAGAAAACCGCCAAGCGAATCCTGTCGGTGGCGGTGTACAACCACTACAAGCGCCTGAAACACATCGGCAAAGGCGACGAAGTTGAACTCGCCAAGAGCAACATTCTGCTGGTGGGCCCGACTGGCTCGGGCAAGACGCTTCTCGCGCAGACCCTGGCGCGACTGCTCAACGTTCCCTTCGTGATTGCCGATGCGACTACGCTCACCGAAGCCGGCTATGTCGGCGAGGATGTCGAGAACATCATCCAGAAGCTGTTGCAGAATTGTAATTACGAGATTGAGAAAGCGCAAAAGGGCATTGTTTACATTGACGAAATTGATAAAATTTCGCGCAAGTCGGACAATCCTTCAATCACCCGTGACGTGTCCGGTGAAGGGGTGCAGCAAGCCCTGCTGAAACTTGTTGAGGGGACAATTGCGTCGGTACCGCCGCAGGGCGGCCGCAAACATCCGAATCAGGACTTCGTGCAGGTGGACACCACCAATATCCTGTTTATTTGCGGCGGCGCGTTCGATGGTCTCGAGAAAGTCATTCGCAACCGGTCGGAAAAGGGCGGTATCGGTTTCGGTGCCGAAGTGAGGCAACTGTCCGACAACAGCCTGAGTGAGACGCTTAAAGGTGTCGAGCCGGAAGACTTGATCAAGTTCGGGCTGATCCCTGAACTGGTCGGGCGTTTACCGGTCGTGGCCACCTTGAATGAGCTTGATGAAGCAGCGCTGATCCAGATTTTGACCGAGCCCAAGAACGCCTTGCTCAAGCAATACCAGAAGTTGTTCATGATGGAAGGCACCGAGCTCGAAATCAGGCCCTCGGCGCTCGCGGCGATTGCCACCAAGGCGCTCAAGCGCAAGACCGGTGCCCGTGGACTGCGCTCCATTATTGAACAATCTCTGCTCGACACGATGTACGACCTGCCAGACGCGCAAAACGTTGTCAAGGTGGTGGTTGACGAAAACGCTATCACCGGGGAAGGGCCACCTATCCTCATTTACTCGGATACACCCAAGGTGGCGTCGGCCCAGTAATCGCAAGCGCGCCCGTCGGCGCGCTTGTCGCATCAGGGGCTTGCGTACGCGGGTGGTCGCCCGCATGTTGTGCGAGGTGGTAATTGAAAAAGATTGGCAACCGAAAGGGTTGAAGTCATGTCAGGCATTGAAGAAACCAGCGAAGACCTTCAACTTCCGCTTTTGCCATTGCGCGATGTGGTGGTCTTTCCGCATATGGTGATACCGCTGTTCGTTGGCCGTCCGAAATCGATCAAGGCGCTCGAACTGGCGATGGAGGCGGGCAAGAGCATCATGCTTGTGGCCCAGCGTTCCGCTGCCAAGGATGAGCCCGAGGCAGGTGACATGTATGCGGTCGGTTGCGCAGCCAACATCCTGCAAATGCTCAAGTTGCCCGATGGCACCGTGAAGGTTCTGGTCGAAGGCGTTCAGCGCGCCCGCATTGGTGGCATTGAGGATTTGCGCAGTCACTTCGCATGCGACGCAAAAAGCGTTTCCGCGGAATTTGACTCAACCCCGGAAATCGAAGCGATGCGCCGCGCCATCGTTCAACAGTTCGATCAATACGTCAAACTCAACAAAAAGATTCCGCCCGAGATCCTGACCTCGCTTGCAGGCATCGATGACGCCGGGCGTCTGGCGGATACGATTGCCGCACATCTGCCTTTGAAGCTGGAACAGAAGCAGGAAATACTCGAAATGTTCGATGTCCAGAAGCGACTCGAACACCTGCTTTCGGCGCTTGAAGGCGAACTCGACATCCTGCAAGTTGAAAAACGCATTCGCGGTCGGGTCAAACGCCAGATGGAGAAGAGCCAGCGCGAGTATTACCTGAACGAACAGGTCAAGGCGATCCAGAAAGAGTTAGGTGAAGGCGAAGAGGGGGCCGACCTCGAGGAAATGGAGAAACGCATCAAGAAGGCGCAGATGCCCAAGGATGCGCGCAAGAAAGCCGAATCGGAATTCAAGAAGCTCAAGCTGATGTCGCCAATGTCAGCTGAAGCGACCGTTATTCGCAATTACGTTGACACGCTTTGCAATCTTCCGTGGAAGAAAAAAAGTCGTGTAAACAATGATTTATCTAATGCTGATAAAGTATTAAATGAAGATCATTACGGACTCGACAAGGTCAAAGAACGAATTCTCGAATACCTCGCGGTGCAGCAGCGAGTCGATCGTTTAAAAGCCCCAATCCTTTGCCTGGTGGGCCCGCCCGGCGTTGGCAAGACCTCGCTTGGGCAGTCGATAGCCCGTGCGACCAACCGCAAGTTTGTGCGGATGGCGTTGGGTGGCGTGCGTGATGAAGCGGAAATTCGCGGTCATCGTCGTACTTACATAGGCTCGATGCCGGGGAAAATCCTGCAGAACATGACCAAGGTAGGGGTCAAGAACCCCTTGTTCCTGTTGGATGAGATCGACAAAATGGGCATGGATTTTCGCGGTGATCCATCGTCCGCGTTGCTCGAGGTGCTCGATCCTGAACAAAATCACACCTTCGCCGATCATTACGTCGAGGTTGACTACGACCTCTCCGAAGTGATGTTCGTGGCAACCGCGAATACCATGAACATCCCTGCGCCGTTGCAGGATCGGATGGAGGTCATACGCCTGTCGGGGTACACCGAGGACGAAAAGATCAGTATCGCCCAGAAGTACCTGCTGCCGAAGCAGATAACCAACAACGGCCTTAAGAACACCGAGATCAGTGTGGCCGAAAGCGCGATCCGTGACATCGTTCGCTACTACACGCGTGAAGCCGGGGTGAGGGCACTTGAGCGCGAAATCTCGAAAATCTGCAGGAAAGTCGTCAAGACGCTCCTGCTGCACAAGGGGCCGCCCAAGAAGATGGCCATCACGGCGAAGAATCTTGACAAGTATCTTGGTGTTCAGCGCTTCACCTTCGGCATTGCCGAAAAGGAAAACCAGGTCGGCCAGGTCACCGGTCTGGCGTGGACCGAAGTGGGCGGCGAACTGCTGACCGTGGAAACGGTGGCGGTGCCGGGCAAGGGCAACATCACCCGGACCGGTACCCTGGGTGATGTCATGAAAGAATCCATCGAGGCGGCCCGCTCGGTGGTACGCAAGCGTTCGCGGCAACTCGGGATCAACCCGGATTTCTACGAAAAGACCGATCTGCACATTCACATGCCCGAAGGTGCAACCCCCAAGGATGGTCCAAGTGCCGGAATTGCGATCACGACGGCCATCGTTTCGGTGCTGTCGGGAATTCCGGTGCGCGCCGACGTTGCCATGACCGGTGAAATCACCTTGCGCGGCGAGGTTCTGGCCATTGGCGGACTGAAAGAAAAGCTTTTGGCGGCGCATCGGGGCGGGATCAAGACTGTCCTGATCCCTGAAGACAACGTCAAGGACTTGCCGGAGATCCCCGACAACATCAAGAACCGTCTGGAAATCATTCCGGTGAAATGGATCGACAAGGTGCTGGACCTCGCGCTGGAACGCAAGCCCGTGCCGCTGCCAGATGAGCCTGTGGTGGTGGCGCCGGTAGCGGGAGCACCTACAGTAGAACCTGCGGTCAAGCACTGATTTGACGGGCGCGCATTTTCCCGCGCCCCAGGCGTACAGATGAAGATCCAGATCGCATCGGATCTTCATCTGGAATTCCTTGAGCGGAGTTTTCCGGACTTCCGGGTAGTTGAGCCCGGCGATGCTGATGTGCTGATCCTGGCCGGAGATATCCACCACGGTGATCGGGCCTTTGATGTATTTCGCGACTGGCACTGTCCGGTGTTGCTGCTGCATGGCAACCATGAATTGTATGGATCGGTAGCTGAAGTTGTGCTCGCGCAACTTCGAAAGCGGGGCAATGTCGGCAATGTTCACTATCTTGAGCAGGAAACCGTCGTCATCGCTGGCGTCCGCTTTCTGGGTTGCTGCCTGTGGACCGATTACGCACTCCATGGTGATCCGCAGCACTCGATGCGCCTGGCAAGGGTGGCGCTCATGGATCACAAAGCGATTCGTACGCGACATGGCAAATTCCGGCCTGAGGCCGCGCTTGCGCTTCATGGAGAGGCCCGCGATTGGTTGAAGCAGACCCTGGCGCAGCCGCACGACGGGCCGACAGTGGTCTGTACCCACCATGCGCCACATGCTGGATCGATCCATCCTCAGTACACTGGCAACCCGCACAACCCGGCGTTTGTAAGCGATCTCACCGGACTCCTCGGGATGGCCGACGTCTGGATTCATGGGCATGTGCACAACAGTTTTGATTATCGGGTTGGCGGAACGCGAGTCGTGGCAAATCCCCGTGGTTACGCATTGAACCTGCGCAACGCGACTTCACCGACGGAATTGGTTTGGGAAAACCCGGCATTCGAAGCCTGCAAGCTCATTGAGGTGTGATGGTGGCGTCGGGGTGTAGCATCGCAGCGAGTTTGTAACGGACGATCACAGTTTGAGAGGATCGGCACAATATCAATAATGTAGGGTGGTGAGTCCATTAGAGTTATGAAGTCAATGAACTAGGGTACTTTGTCTTGAGTATGCGATAGACGCGCCAAAGACTTTCATGCAGACGGAATATTATTTAACATAATATACATTCTACCTTTTTTGCCTAGTGGCGGCGCTGGCTCGCTTCATTGGCCGTTCGCTCCCTGGCCACCGCCTGAGCGCTTGCCCCTCCTGATCCTGGCCAGGATGCCGTAATGCCGCCCATGGGTCGCCGATGGCAGCAGGAAGATGAAGTCAAAGCCCGGATGATGGCCGCCAGCGACGGCGACATCTATCCGGCCTGCACCCGCCTGCGCCTGGCGTTTTATTCCTCAGCTGAGACCCGGCAAAGGAAAGCCGCCGATGTCTGGCGCCTGGCGATCGCGCGCCTGGCGGCCGGCGCCGATCCCGATGCGCTGCTATACGCCCTGGCCGATGGCGTCACCCTGGGGCCGCACGGCACGCCCTGGCGTTAATATTTGCAGTCGCCATCGCGCGCAGCATGGAGATACGCGCCCGCAGTGATTTCACCAGGGCGTGCCACCCTCGGAAAATTCTTGAGGATGGCGCGGGCGGCACGGCGTGATTCCTCAGCTGAGACATTGGTGCGAAACCAGAGTCCGCCGTCGCGCTCTTCGACAATGTAGGCGGGCCGGCCATCGGCCCGGCGGCCGGCCGTGTTTCCCTTCGCGGTGTCCATCATCGTCGCCAGTTCTCGACCTTCAACCCGCCAACGCGGCGAAACTCGCCTTCGTTGTCGGTCACAACGGTTGCGCCCAGAGCCAGCGCGTGGCCAGCTAACAGGGTATCAACCAAACCGATTGGCTTGCCGATAAGTTCAAGGGCACATCGCAGATCTGCCGCACGCCTAGCGGCGGCATCGTCGAACGGCATCACGCCCAGGAATCGCACCAGCTGCTCAAGTCGCTCGACGTTTTCTTTCCTGTGCGGTTTCTTGCCGTTGCGCAGACCAATTTTGTAGTGCAGTTCGCACACCGTCACAGCCGACAAGACGGTAACGCCAGGCAGCTGCATGGCATACGTGTCGCGGATCTGCTCATAACCATCAGCTCGATTAGCCATGTGCATCAATACGTTGGCGTCGAGCAGCTTGAGCACGCGACTACTCGGCAGGGAACGCGCCTTTCAACGCACCAGTCAGGCGCATGAATTCATCGACGCTGGCCTGCGAATTGCGCCGCGGCTTGCCCTTGGAACTGGGTTTGGCCGCAGGCTTGCGGGTGGGTTGCTTCCTAGGCGCGGTGGCGCGGGGTTGGAGGACGGCGGACATATCGGCCCCAAAGAAATTGAATGCCGACATTCTACCGCCCTACTTGCGCTTCTTAAAGCGCCCGTTCTTCGCCCTCGGCGGCGTGCGGCGCTTGGCTCTTTTTCGTTTTGCCATTGCGGATCTCCTGAAAGGTTTCGAGCTTGGTCAGCCTGTGCTCGATGGACAGGACGTAGCTAAACGTAGCCGCTTCGATCGCCAGGGTGATCGAAGCGATGATGCTGGCGATCACCCCCCAGTTCATGGCCGGTCGACGTCATCCTGGCTACCCGGATCGCGAAAGGATTCAGCGGGCGCATCGGAATTCACGAGGTATTGAGCGTAAGCCCGGAAATTCACCGCCTGATCCAGACTCGCGCACCACTGGCAAGCTTGCTTGCCATGGCGCGCGACGATGGGCTTCGCACCTTGAAACAGGACGGTATCCTCAAGGTGTTGCAGGGGAAAACTACAATGACACAGGTGCGAGCGGCCTGCTCCTGACACTGTGCCATCTGGATCAAGGTTGGGCGGTTCAACGCACGGTGGCGCGTGCACCCAATTCCGGTTGAATTCGCGGCTACTTCTTTAGCTTTGTGGCAATCAAGGCGGCAATATCCGTATTGCGGGTTTGCATGGCCCAGGCAAGCGCGGTCTCGCCGCGATCATTTTCGAGGCTCGCGTCGGCACCTTCCTCAAGCAGGAACTTCACCACGGCAAGATGCCCGCCGCGCACCGCCATCATCAGGGAAGTTAAACCATTTTCTGGGGAAGAGTCTATATATGCATGATTTTCAATAAGTATTTTTACAATCTCTAAATGGCCATTGGTCGCCGCGTAGAGTAAAGCGGTCCAGCCTGGCTGGTTTACCTGCGCTTCCTTCGAGATCAGGAACTCGACCACGCTGCGGTGGCCAGCCAGCGCGGCGAGCATGATGGCGGTCTCGCCATTGCCATTGCGCCGATCAATATCGGCGCGCGCCCCGGCCAGCACTTTCACCACGTCAAGCGAACCGCCGCGTGCGGCCAGGTGGAGCACCGTCTGTCCGGCCGGATCGACGGTATTGGCATCGATACCGCGATTAAGCCACTGGATCACTTCGCGGGCGTTGCCGTTCTTGATGGCGTTCAAGAAATCATCGTACGCGGCGCCTGATGCAGCGCCGCAATAGCCGATCCACAGCATCGAGGCGAGTACCCACCAGATGCGACGCATCAATTGGGCCTCCCGGCCAGGGTCGCAGCGCGATCGAACAGGCGAAAAAAGTTCTCGGTTGTACGCACTTCCACTTCCGCTGCGTCGATGCCGCGCAAACGCGCGATTTCGTCCGCCACGTACGGGACGAAACCCGGCTCATTGATGCGGCCGCGATGCGGCACGGGTGCCAGATAAGGGGCGTCGGTTTCGATCAAAATGCGCTCCAGCGGTATGCTTTGGGCGACTTCCTTGAGTGCTCGGGCGCTCTTGAAAGTCACGATTCCGGAAAAAGAGATATAGAAATTCATGTCGATCGCAGCTTCGGCCACCTCGAGAGATTCGGTGAAGCAATGCATTACCCCACCCGCCGCCGCTGCGCCCTCCTCGCGCAGGATATCGATGGTATCGCGCGCCGCTTCGCGGGTATGCACGATCAGCGGCATCCCGCACGCACGCGCGGCACGTACGTGAACGCGGAAGCGCTCACGCTGCCAGCCGAGGTCACCCTTCATGCGAAAGTAGTCAAGCCCGGTTTCGCCGATGGCGACCACGCGCGGGTGCTGCGCCAGTTCCACCAGGCGCAGGACGTCCGGCTCGGACACGCCTTCGTGATCGGGATGGACGCCGACGGATGCGAAAATATTCGCGTGCTGCTCAGCCAGTTCCAGCACACCGGCTAACTGTTCGAGCTCGACTGCCACGCACAAGGCATGGCCGACCCGGTTGCGTTCCATCAAGGCAAGCAGTGCCGGCAGCCGTGTGCGCAGTTCCGGAAAATTGATATGGCAATGGGAATCGACGTACATCGGGTTCACTGCAGGCGCTGACAGGCAGTGCCCGGCAAAACTTTCAAAGTGTGTGGGTCGGGCGTGCCGAGCCCAGTGCATTTCCAAGCAGGTTTTCGATCTTGCGACGCGCCGACTGGCCGCTGTCGTCGCCCGAAAACTGCACGCCTATGCCCTGCTGCTTGTTTCCTTGCGCGCCTTGCGGCGTGACCCAGGCAACGGTACCGGCAACCGGCAGCTTGGCCGGATCGTCCATCAGAGAGAGCAGCATGTATACCTGATCGCCCAGTCGGTAGCTGCGGGTGGTCGGAATGAAAATTCCTCCATTCCGGAGATGCGGCATGAAAGCCGCGTAGAGGGCGGATTTCTCCTTGATGTTGAGCGAAAGCATGCTCGGACGGGCGCCACCGGAAGTCGGCGATTTCGCAGAGTCAGCCATGTCAGTTTCCAGGCGCGGCCAGCCGCGCGTAGTCGATCAGCAATTCTTCGGCAAAAAGGCGCGTGTTCAAAGGATGCTCTGACACCCGGCGCATGCGCATGAGCCGCCGGTAGTAGGCATACAGGTCCGCTCGCCGCATCCGCCCCGCCGCCGCCTTGAGAGCGCGACCATGCTTTGGATGATAGCGTACATCGAGACCGCTTTCGCACAACACAAGGTCGCTGGTCCAGCGAGCCAGCCACAC
>JAYTDE010000249.1:0-2742 GCA_043736195.1 Burkholderiales bacterium
GCGCTTCGACTCACGGTGTTGATGCATGCGCGCACTACTTTTTCAGCGCCTTGGCAACGCCCAGCCAGCGCTCGGTATCGTTGCGCAAAAATGCCTCGAAGTCGCCGGCCCCAAGAAACGAAGCCTCGCCGCCCGCCGCCACCAGGCGTGCCTGAACCTCCGCCATGGTCGCCGCCACACCCACCGCGGTCGAGAGCCTTTGCACCACCTCATTGGGCGTGCCGGCGGGCGCGTGAAAACCATACCAGGACTCCACCGCCACTTCGGGAAACCCGGCCTCGCCAATGGTGGGCACCTCAGGCAATAGCGGCGAGCGCTTGAAACTGGTGTTGGCCAACGCACGCAACTTGCCCGAAGTGGCCTGCGGAATCGCCACCGTGGACGGCACGATCGACATCGCCAGGGCGCCATTGATCAGATCCGGAATCACCGGCGGCGCACCCTTGTAACCGATGTACTCGAAACTGAGGCCGGCGACCGCTGCGAGCATCTGCGTGGCCATCGACTGCGGACTGCCGGAGCCGCCATTGCCGATCGGCAGGCCCGGCTTGGCGCGCGCCAGTGTGACAAAGTCCTTGACGGTGCGCACAGGCAGGGTCGGCGGCACCAGCAGGAAACTGGGCGACAGCGCAAAGCGTACTGCCGGCACAAAGCTCCTGGGCTGCCAACGCAAACCGGTCTCCTGTATCGGGTTGTTGATCAGGTAGGTCGCCGACACCAGCAAGGTATAGCCGTCAGCCGGCGCGTTGGCCACGAACTCGGCCGCGATGTTTCCCTGCGCGCCCGGCTTGGCCTCGACCACGAATGGCTGACCCAGATCGGACGCCAGGCGGATCGTGACCGCGCGCGTCATCACATCGACTACGCCGCCGGCCGGATACGGCACGATCACGCGTACCGGCTTGGCCGGCCAGGTTTGCGCCAGAGCGCCGCCACAGCCAAGCTGGGCGGCAAGCGCGAGCAGGCCGGCGGCGATACTCCGGGTTGCGCGGATCGCGGTGGATGCCATCAGGTTCGTCTCGTTTTGCTGGCTTGCATGGCCGAGGCAATTGGCGGCGCGCCGACACCTTGGTACTTGTAGTTTATCGAATAGTCGACAATGCCCGTAATGAATAGTGTGCTGCCTGACGCGCGTCGGGGCTATCCATTGCACCCAGAGCGAGCTTGCGATTCGAGAGGGGAGTAAGGCGGCCAGGCTAGATAGTCGATTTCGGCTTCTTCGAGCCGGAATTTCGACAATAGGCCCCTTTTGTGCGCGCTTTTTTGCGCGACAGCGTCAATCGCCCGGATTGGAGCAACACGCTGGTTCCAGCACCGAGCTGCCGAGGCATGCTGGCCACTGGGAAAGCGTGAATTGCGATTGGCGCTGGTACCATTGCGTGTATGAAAGCGGCTTTGGAAGCTCTGCTCAAATTGCGCGACGAAGGCCTGTTGGCCCGCTTTGCGATCGGTGGCGCGATCGCTGCCAGCTACTACGTGGAAGCCGTAGTGACCGAAGACCTGGATGTGTTCGCATTTCTCACGCCTTCGCCCTCCGGACTCTTGCTACTCGGCCCCCTTTATGAGCGTCTGGCGCAGTTGGGCGGCAAGGCGTACAACGAACATGTGGTCGTCGGCGGTTGGCCGATGCAGATTTTGCCGGCCTACACGCCGCTGGTTGAAGAGGCGGTGATGGAAGCGCAGGAGCGGCAGTTTGAAGGGATTCACGTTCCCGTCGTTTCGGCCGAGCATTTGTGCGCCATCGCCTTGCAGACCGGTCGCGCCAAGGATTACGCACGCGTGCATGCTTTTTTCGAGGACGGTGTTGTCGACAGCACTGCCTTGCATCGATTGATCTACCGACACGCTCTTGCCGAGCGCTGGGAAATTTATGAACGACGTTATGCCTGATCCGCTAGCTGGTACTGTGTCTGTCGTGGCGGACGCCGAAAGCGTGGCGCGGGCCAAGGCAGCTTGGCGAAAGCATGCGACCAGCCTCACCTGGGAAGAGAAGGTGGCTGCCATTGAGCGCATGCGCGAGCGCGATGCGGTGCTCAAGCGTGAACGTGAGGCATTGCGGGCGGCGCAAACACCAACCGCGCCTGGCAGGGTGAAGTAGGAGTTCATCGCTCGCGCAGGCTTTCCGTGGCGGTCTTGCGCAATGGGTTGAGGAAACAGCTGATAGGGGGAAAAGGTTCCGGGAAAAGGTTCCAGGCTCAAATTTCAACCCAAGTTATGATCCGCTCGCTGTAGAGCACGAAAATAGAATCATGCGTCAAATAGACGCAAATTCTCCCTTACGACATCCAATCCTTGGTCATACACGACCGGCTAGAATTCTTCGATGACTTTGGCGCAGAGTCCCGCCAATTTCCGGATTAAGCGATGCAACGTTTGTGGACATTTAACGAATCGGCAGCGGCCGGCTTTTTGGTCGCCACAGATCTTATTTTTTTCAATGTTCGCTTTTGGGATCGGTTCCGACTGCGCTTGGAGCGGCAGTTTCTCATCTGATCTGTTTATTGTGGCTAATCGAGCATGGGAAACGCTACATGCTCCATTCGCATTCACGATGCATAGTCTTTTGTGGCCCAACCCAATTGACGTACATCAGTGGGTTCCATCGAACTTCGAGATGTTTGCCTATCGTTTTGGGTCCGCGTTGCTTCTTTGCGCGACTTGCTTGGCGATTTATTTTTTGGTGAGAAAGCTGCTGAAACTTGGCCACGGTATTGAAGAATAAAGGATCAAGGTTCCAGGTTC
>JAYTDE010000250.1:0-1712 GCA_043736195.1 Burkholderiales bacterium
TCAGGCGGTCGCTGAGGCCATGCGGTTTGGCAGGGCCTGGTGCGCGGTGCTGGCGGCGGCCTGGGTATTCGGCACCGGCGGCGGTGTTGCCGCGCAAACGAGCGCAACCGATTCGCCGCTGGGCTTGTGGCGCACCATCGACGACAAGACCGGCAAGCCGCGCAGCGTGGTGCGCATCTACGAGGAGAACGGGCGCTTGTTCGGGCGCATCGTGCGCGGTTTCGATGCGCGCGAGAACGAGCGGCGCTGCACCCTGTGCAGCGACGAGCGGCGCGATCAACTCCTGCGCGGTCTTCTGATCATTCGCAACTTCAAGCCCGACGGCGCTGAATATGTGGATGGCGACATTCTCGACCCCGACAACGGCAAGACCTACAGCGCCAGGATGAAGCTTGAGGAGGGTGGCCGCAAGCTGGCGGTGCGCGGCTTCGTGGGCATTTCGCTGTTCGGCCGCTCGCAGGTGTGGGAACGCGAGCCATGAACGTGGCTGGCTGGTCGGGCGATCCGCATACGCGCCGGCGCTGGGCGAAATTGCAGGCAAAGAAAAAGGCCCTCGCGGGCCTTTTTCTTTGCAACGTGCGGTGGAGACTGCCCGCACTTTGGTGCGCGCTTAGCGGATCAGGCGACGCCGTGCTTCTTGAACCAGGCCAGCATGCGCTTCCAGCCGTCTTCGGCTTCCGCCTTGCGATAGCTGGGGCGATAGTCGGCGTGGAAGGCGTGCGGCACGTCCGGATACACATGGATCGGCGATTCCTGGTCCTTGCCGAACGCCAAGAGGCCGGCCTTCAGGCGCACCACCATGTTTTCCGGAATGCCCGCATCGGCACCGGCGTAGAGACCCAGCACTGGTGCGTTCAACTTGTCGGTGACGTCGATCGGTGACTGCGGCATGGCCGGCGGCATCGGGTTGAGCCCACCGTACCACGACACGCCGGCCTTGATCTTCTTGCTGTGGGCCACGTACATCCACACGGTGCGACCGCCACGGCACATGCCGGTGATGCCCAGCTTCTTGGCATTGACCTTGGGCTGCTTCTCCAGCATCGCCACCAGTGAATCGAGGTCGGCCAGCATCACTTCATCCTTGAGGGTGTTGGCGGCAGAGACGACCTGCTTGATGTCGGCGATCTTCGACAGGTCGCCGGAGCGGAAGAAGGGGTCGAGAGTGACGCCCACGTAACCGACCTTGGCCAGGCGGCGGCAGATGTCTTTCTGGTATTCGTGCATGCCGAAGACTTCCGGGATCACGATCACGGTGGCGCGCTTGCCGGCCGCCTTGGGCGCCGCCATGTAGCCGGGCATGTCGCCGCCGGCCACCGGCACCTTGATGTCCTTGACGTCGAGGCCATCGGCCGGGGTGATGATCGCGGTTTGCGCGTTGACCGGGCCGGCCGACAGCGCGAAGCCGGCCACCGAGGCGCTTGAGGCCAGGAAGCCGCGGCGGCTGAACTTCACCTTGGGCAGCAGGCTCTCCAGCTGCGGGTCGGCGAAGGTGTTCTTTTCTTCAAGCATCGGTATCTCCAGGGGGTTGTGACGCAATGGCGGGGTTAAAGGCAGAACAAACTAACTCACGCATTATTCCAGGCGAACAGCATTGGCTGATACAAGCGCAACCCGGCAGTGTATGAGCGCGCCGACGTTGTGGCATGGAGCAGGATGATATTTTCTTGGACTAATCCATGTCCAATGCTTTCGACTCGGGGTTAACCCTG
>JAYTDE010000251.1:0-2831 GCA_043736195.1 Burkholderiales bacterium
GTTCTTCAACACCCCATTCGACCACCACCTGCGCATCAAGGGCATCCGCACCATCGTTCTCGCCGGCTTCGCCACCGACATCGGCATCGACTTCACCGCCCGCCACGGCAACGCATTGGGCTACCACGCGGTGATCGTGGAGGATGCATGCGGCGCCTACGCGCAGGCCAACCACGAACGCAGCATCGCGTTTTTGCGGGACTGGGCGGAGGTGGCCTGCACCGCGCAGGTGGTGGCGCAATGGGGCGGGCCGGGCGGGGTTTGAGATCGGTTAGTGGAATGACAATCGACACGATCAGGTTGGCATGAGACGCAAACGCATCTTCGTAAGCAGCGTCCAGAAGGAATTCGCCTCTGAGCGAATGGCCTTGCGCAACTACCTGCGCGACGATCCACTGTTTCGGCGGTTTTTCGAGGCATTCCTTTTTGAGGACCTGCCGGCCACGGACCGGCGCGCAGATGATGTGTACTTGCGCCAAGTAGCGGCCTGCGACTTGTACATTGGCCTGTTCGGGGACGAATACGGCTTTGAGGATACCGAAGGCGTTTCACCGACCGAACGCGAATTCGATCGCGCCACCGAAGCAGGCAAGCTGCGCCTGATTTACGTGAAAGGCGCGGACGACAAGACAAAGCATCCAAGAATGCGCGCACTGATCCAGCGCGCTTCGCCACAACTGATTCGTCGCCGGTTCACCGAGCCGGCCAGCCTGCTTCCCGCGGTGTACGCATCGCTGGTTCAGTATCTGGAGGAACACAGGCTGTTGCTGGATGGACCATTCGACGCGGCACCATGCACCGCAGCGACGCCCCGGGATCTGGACAGCGCACGAATGAAGGCTTTTGTCCGCGACGCCCGCTCGGCCCGAGGCTTTCCGTTGCGCGAATCGGCGGATGCACGAACCTTGCTCACGCACCTGAACTTGCTGGACGACAGCGTACCAACCAATGCCGCCGTCCTGCTGTTCGGCAAAACGCCGCAGCGGTTCCTGCCAAGTTCCGAGATCAAGTGCGCGCATTTCCACGGCACTGAAGTCGCCAAACCGATCCCGTCTTACCAGGTGTACCGTGGCACGGTGTTTGAACTGGTTGATCAGGCGGTGGATTTCGTCATGTCCAAGCTTGCGCTTCAGGTGGGAACCCGAGCGACCGGCAGCAAGGCACCGGTCGCATACGAGATTCCGCGTGAGGTGGTAGCCGAAGGTATCGTCAATGCGGTGGCGCATCGCGACTACGCCAGCAACGGCAGTGTGCAGGTGATGCTGTTCACCGACCGCCTGGAAGTATGGAACCCGGGCGGACTGCCTTCGAGCCTGACGGTGGAGGGCCTGCGCAAACCGCACGGCTCGGTGCCGCACAACCCGCTATTGGCCGAGCCGCTATACCAGACCCAATACATTGAGCGCATGGGCACCGGCACCGGCGACATGATCCGGCGTTGCCGGGAAGCCGGATTGGCAGAGCCGGAATTCCGTGTAACCGACGGATTTTCCGCGACGATCTGGCGGCGGGCGGACACCAAAACTTCGGGGAAAACTTCGGGGAAAAGTTCGGGGAAAAGTTCGGGGAAAAGTTCGGGGAAAAGTTCGGGGAAAAGTTCGGGGAAAACTGCCGGACTGATCATCAACATGATCCGCAAAACGCCAGACATCACGATCCCTGAACTGGCAAAACACCTGAAGATCACAGAGCGCGGCGTAGAGAAGCAGATGCGACAGCTCAAGGCCGATGAAGCGATTGGCCGCGTCGGCCCCGCCAAAGGTGGGCACTGGGTGATACTCAAGTAGCAGCGGGGAGTCCCGCCTGTGGGCAAACCCGACTCACACTACACCAGGCTGCTTAAACCGGACTCTTACAACGCCGCCAAATCAGGCTGGTCTATCATTTCGCGACGACTCGCATCGTCCCATGCGCACCGCCCGCGCGAACCAACAACACAAACCTATCAGGAAGAGGCGAACCATGACCACTTTTCTCAGAGCGGTGTCGCACGCCGCGACGCTTGTGCTGTGCACCTTCTTCGCGCACAACGCAGCCAATGCGCAAAGCTACCCCACCCGCACCGTGACCCTCATCAACCCCTATCCGCCCGGCGGCGGCGCCGACGTGGTGGCGCGCGCGCTGGCGCGGGAGTTGAACGAGATCTGGCGTCAGCCGGTGATCGTCGAGAGCAAGCCCGGCGCCGGCACCACCATCTCGGCCGCGTTTGTCGCGCGCGCCGCGCCGGACGGCTACACGCTGCTCTTGTCCACCAGCCAGCACGCCATCGCCCCGGCGCTGTTTCGCAACCTCTCCTACGATATCGTCACGAACCTGACCTCGATTTCGATGGTGTCGGAAAGCCCGATGTTCCTGGTGGTGCGCCCGGACCGGGGCATCAACACCCTGGCCGACCTGATCGCAAGGCTCAGGCAGAACAGCGCGGCGATGAACTACTCGTCCTCCGGCCCGGCCGGCTTGCCGCACTTGGCCGGCGCGTTCCTCAATCAGATGACAGGCTCCACCGCGGCGCACATTCCTTTTGCCGGCACCGCACCTGCGCTCACCGCGCTCCTGGGCGGCCAGGTCGACTTTTTGTTTGCCGACACGTCCGCGGTGCCGCAGATCACCGCCGGCCGCGTGCGCGCCCTGGCGGTGACCTCGACCACGCGGCTGCCGGCCATGCCTGAGCTGCCGACCATGGCCGAGACCCTGCCCGGCTTTCAGTTCACGGTGTGGACCGGCCTGGACGCGCCGACCGGCACGCCGCGCGCGGTGATCGACCAGGTGTACGAGGCGGTGCAAAAAGCCCTGGCCACGCCTGCGATGAAGAAGCTCTTCGCGGACACCGC
>JAYTDE010000252.1:0-1831 GCA_043736195.1 Burkholderiales bacterium
AGGCGTGTAAACCACCTGCGAGGGTTCCGTGACCTGCGCCAACAGGGCCGGCGCGAAGCCGCCAAACTCGGCGAACTTGCTGCGGCACAAGGCCGGCAACTGCGCGCGTTCATAGCGCGGATTGCCGGGCTCCTTGCTGACCCCGCCGATATACACCAGCTCGGCGGCGATCGGAATGATGCCGAAGGACTGGCCGCGCCCCATCATCCAGGTGGTGCGCGCCAGGCCGGCGGGCCGCGGCAGGATCACCCGCCAGTTGGCGTAGCCGGTGAACACCGGTTCGATCGCCCCGAACACCAGCGCGCGCACTTTGGAGCGAATGCCGTCGGCGCCCACCACCAGATCGTATTCGCCATGTTGACCATCGGTAAAACGCACCGCCACCCGCGCGCCGTAGTCGTCCAGCGCGGCCACACTCACTCCCATGCGCACACTGACGCCGCTGCGCTCGACAGCGAGCGCCAGGATGTCGTGCAAGGCATTGCGCCTGATCGGCACCACCGCCGGAACGTCCGGGCCGGCGATGCGCGGGTAGCGCAGCCGCGCCAGTACTTCACCTGCCGCGTCGCAGGCCAGAGAGTAGTCATCGGCCAGCGGTTCGCCGGCCGCGACGATGGAATCGACCACGCCGATGTCGAGAAAGGCGCGCAGGGCCGGGCCCTGCACGTAAAGTCCGGCACCGGCGATGTCGAACGCCGGCTTGACTTCGACCAGATCACACGCGATGCCGCGCTTGGCAAGTGCGCAGGCCATCGTTTGCCCCGCGATACCACTACCGACGATCAGAACGCGCATGCGCCAGACCTTATTCCGGCAGCTTCAGCGTCGGCAGCAATGTCGCCTTGGCGCGGAAATCCGCATCGATGCGCGCCGAAAAGCCGGCTCGATCGACATAGTTCGACAACTGAAACTGCCGCGCCGCCAATTCGAGATAGGCGGGCTCGGCTGCCGCCTCCTTGCACGCCGCAGCCAGTCGCGCCACCACAGGGGCCGGAGTATCCGCGCGAAGAAACAAGCCTCCATACCCCGACGGCAGCACCGGCAGGCCGGCCTCGGTTACCGTCGGAACACTCTGGAAGGCCGCATAACGCGCATCGGCGAACACCGCCAACGGCCTGAGTTTCCCGGTGTTGACACCTGTGGCGGTGATGATGCCGAGGTCAACGTCACCGGATACGAGCGAAGGCAGCGCCTGCACCTCGCCGGCATAGGCAACATCGATCATTTGCACACCGGCCTTCGTCCACAACTCGGCGCCGGCCAAGTGCGGCGAACTGCCGACACCGGACGTGGCGTAGCGGAGCCGGCCGGGATTGGCGCGGGCGTGTGCGAGCAGCGACTGCAAATCCTGAAACGGCGATTTCGGACCGACTGCGACGAAAAACAGACTCTCGTACACCTGGCACAAGGGGATGAACTGCTCACGCGTGTACGACAGGTTCTTCATGCGATGCGGCTGAATGGTGATCGGCGTCACCGGGGTGTAGATCACGGTGTAGCCGTCGGCCGGTGCCTGGCCTAGCGCAGCCATGCCGATGGTCAATCCCGCCCCGGGACGATTGACCACCACCACCTGTTGCCCCAGCCGTGTACCAAGCGCCTGCGCGAACCCGCGCCCCATGATGTCGACGATGCCTCCGGGCGGGAACGGCATGATCATCTGGATCGGTCGCGAGGGATACTCCTGCGCCAGCGCGCCGGACCCGAAGCCGACGGCGAGCCAGGCTAGAAAAGACGTCGCCACCTTGCACACAGTCAGTTTCCGTTTTTGCATGTTACCTCCGCTGCAATTTTGAGAATGGACATCGATGCCGGCAAGATGCGCCGCATT
>JAYTDE010000253.1:0-17341 GCA_043736195.1 Burkholderiales bacterium
TTGCCGATCTGCGCCTTCCAGCGCGCGTATACGCGACGGGTGGCGATGACGAACTGTTCGCGCTCAGCCGGGGTCAGGCGCGTCAGCTTGACGCCGAAGCCCTCAACCTGTGCATAGGTGCTGGAGTCATCCTTGGTGATGCCCTTGCGTGCCAGCGCCAATTCCTGCTTGCCCGCCTCGATCGCGGCTGCGCGCACCGCTTCACGGTCGGCCGGGGTCCAGCTGGCCCAGACTTCCTTGTTGACCACAAAAGCCAGCGGGTCGCAGACATAGCCCCACAGGGTGCAGAACTTGTGGCCCACGGTATGCAGCTTGGCGGCGGTGAATATCGACATCGGATTTTCCTGGCCGTCGACCGCGCCGGAGGCGAACGCCGGCTGCGCGTCGGCCCAGCTCATCTGCGTCGGGTTGGCGCCCAGGTCGGTGAAGGTGTCGTTGAACAAAGGTGAACCGACGATGCGAATTTTCAGCCCTTTCAGATCGGCTGGCGTGCGTACTTCACGCTTGGAGTTGGTGAGCTCGCGAAAACCGTTCTCGCCCCAGGCCAGCGGCACCACGCCCTGGCGGTCAAGTGTGGCGAACATGCGCTTGCCGATCTCGCCCTGGGTCAGTGCATCGACGGCGGCGAAGTCGGGCATCAGGAACGGCAACGAAAACAGGTTGAGTTCCTTGACCTGCGGCGACCAGTTGATGGTCGAGCCGATCGCCATGTCGATCACGCCCTGGCGAATGGCCGAGAACTCGCGGGTCTGGTCGCCCTGCACCAAGGACACCCCAGGATACATCTTGACATTGATGCGACCGGCGGTTTTTTCCTTGACCAGATTGGCCCAGATCTCGCCACCCTTGCCCCATGGGAACGCCGGCCCCACCACGGTGGAAAGCTTGTACTCGGCCTTGTACTGCGATTGCCCGGTCACAATCGCCGGAAAGGCGATCGCGCCGCCAGCGGCGACCGCACCTTGAATGAAATGTCTGCGCTTCATGTCGATATCTCCATATTAAAGTTGCGAAGCACCGTTCTCACCCCCTCCACTGAGGGAGAGGGCCGGGGTGAGGGTGAAAAATGCACCATACCGGCGAACCCGTGAATCAATAACCCAGTTTTCTCGGCAGCCACAGCGCCAGCTCGGGAAAGATTAACACCATCAGCATGGCCATGAACATGGCGCCGAGCAGCCAGCCCACCCACTGCACCGTTTCCTCCATGCGCACGCCGGCGATCCGGCACGACACCATCAGGTTGACCGCCAGGGGCGGGGTGAACTGGCCGAGCGCGACCTTCATGGTCAGCACCACCCCGAACCAGACCAGGTCCCAGTTGTAGAACTGCGCGATCGGCACCAAGAGCGGCACGAAGATCAGGAAGATCGACACGCCGTCGAGCAGCATGCCGACCACCAGCAGCATCACGATCAAAAGCGCCAGCACACCGTTCTCGCCAAGTCCGGAGTTGACGATGGCCTTGACCACCGGATCGATCACCGACAGCGTGGAAAGTGAATAGGCGAAGATGCCCGCCAGCGCCACCACCATCAGGATCACCGCCGACAACTCGGCGGATTCGGCGAAGATCGTGAACAGGTCGCGAACCTTGATGGTGCGATAGACCAGCATGCCGACGAACAGGCCGTACATCACCGCAACCACCGCCGCCTCGGTGGGTGTGAACCAGCCGGCGCGCATGCCACCCAGGATCAGGAACGGCGCGAATAATCCCCACGACGCCTCGCGCAGCGACTTCCAGAACGGCGGGCGCGGCATTTCCGCCTCAAGCGCCCCCATGTTGTGGCGCCGTGCCAGCCATACCGCCGGCACGATCAGCGCGACGCCGGCGAGAATGCCCGGAATCATGCCGGCGGCGAACAGCGCCGGCACCGAGGCGCCGGGCACCAGGACGCTGTAGACGATGAAGGCGATCGACGGCGGAATCAGGATGTCGGTGGCGGCGGCGGCGCCGACGATCGAGGCGGAGTAGGCCGGCGGGTAGCCGGCACGCGACATGGCCCCAATCATCACCGCGCCGACCGCGGCCGCGTTGGCTGGCCCGGAACCGGATATCCCGCCCAGGAACATCGCCACCGCGATCGCCACCAGCGGCAGCATGCCGGGCCCGCGGCCGACGATGGCGATGGCGAAATTGACCAGGCCGCGCGCCACACCGGAGCGGTCGAAGATCGAGCCGACCAGCACGAACATCGGCAGCGCCAGCAAGGGGTATTTGGCGATGCCCGCGTAGAAATTCTGCGGCACCGCGAGCAGGCCGAACCACTGCGCATCCGCGTTGGCGATGCCGATGGCGATGAGTCCACCCAGGCCCAGCGCCACACCGATCGGCACGCCCGCCAGCATCAGCACCAGGAAAATGCCGAACAGGAGCCAGGCGATCATCTGCCCGCCGCCTTGCGGATCACCACGCCCAGGGCGCGCAGGGCGATCGCCAGGGACAGGATCGGCAGCCAGATAGTGTAGATCCACTTCGGAATGCCGATGCCGGGCGAGGTTTCGTCGAAGTGGAATTCGTCCCAGGCCATGCGGCCACCCAGGACCGTCATGGCCAGGAACAGCACGCATATGCCGGCCGCCGACAACAGGGCCAGCCAGCGCTGCCGCGACACCGAACCACCCTCGAAGAAAAACTCGATGCGGATGTGGCGGTCCCGCGCCACCGCCGCCGCACCGGCCACCAGGGTCATCACCACCATCAGAAAGATCGAGATTTCCTCGGTCCAGGCGAACGACTCGTCGGTCAGGTAGCGCACCACCACGTTGACGAAGGTGATCAGGCACAGCGCGCCCATCGCCAGCGCGCCAAGAACGTCCTCGATCTTGAGGGGCACGCGCGGCGTTTGACAGGCTTCCACGCCGGCTGGCGAGTCATCCATCAACGGTCCTGGCCAAGCAAGGCGCGCGCAGCCGCCTCGATCTTCGCAGCGCTCAGGCGCGACTCGTTTTCCAGGACTTGCGCATAACCGACCGGAATGCGCGGCGCGCCCAGTCGCGCCACCTTGCAGCCCAGATGTTCGGCCGCGCTGGCCGCGATCTCGGCGCCAAAGCCGGCCACCTGCACGGCCTCATGCACCACCAGCAGCCGGCCGGTCCTGGCAGCGGACTCGAATACGGCTTCGCGATCCCACGGCCACAACGTGCGCAGGTCGATCACCTCCGCGGCGATGCCGGTAGCAGCCAGTGACGCCGCCGCTTCGAGTGCCGGCGCGACGCCGCGCGACCAGGTCACCAGGGTTACGTCCGACCCCTCGCGCAGGCGATTGGCGCACCCGAGCGGCACCGCGGATCCCGGCGTGACCAAGCCTTCGACACCCCACAACTCCTTGTGCTCCATGTAGATGACAGGGTCGCCGCTGGCCAGTGCGCTCTTGAGCAGCCCGTAGTTGTCTTGCGGTGTTGCCGGCGTCACCACGGTCAGGCCCGGCATGTGGGCGAACCAGGCCTCCAGCGATTGCGAATGCTGCGCGGCAGATGCCGACCAGATGCCGATGGGCATGCGTGCGACCAGCGGCACCCGGCCCTGGCCGCCGAACATGTAGCGATTCTTGGCCGCCTGGTTGACGATCTCGTCCATCGCGCACAGGGCGAAGTCGATGACGCGCATCTCGACCACCGGCTTCAGGCCGGCCAGCGCCATGCCGACGGCCGCGCCCATGATGTTGGCCTCCGAGATGGGCGTGTCAATGATGCGCTCAGGACCAAACTCCTGCGGCAGGCCGCGATACTGGCCAAACACGCCGCCTCGCCCGAGATCTTCACCCAGCGCGATGATGTGTGGGTCGGCACGCATCGCCTCGGCCAAGGCCAGGCAAGCCGCCTGCGCGTAAGTCATGCTGGCCGGCGCGGCGCTCATCTCCACACTCCGGCACCGGTGTCCGCTATATCTTCGTAGGCGGCACCCGGTTCGGGCCAGGGCGCGGCTTCCGCAATCGCCAGCGCGGCGTCGATTTCGGCGCGCGCATCGCTATCGAGCTGGTCCAGCGCGGCGCCAGCATTGCCGTTGGCGATCCACTTCCTGCGCGCCACCAGCAGTGGGTCGAACTTGAGCGCCGCCTCGACTTCCGCGGGATCGCGATAAGTGCCCGGATCAACCGATACGTGCCCCTTGAAGCGATAAGTCACCGCATGCAGAAAACGCGGCCCGCCGCCGTCACGCACCTCGGCCACCAACTGGCGTGCCGCCTCATCGACGGCCTCGACATCGTTGCCGTCGAGCCTGATCGAGCCGATGCCGAGCGCCGCGGCACGTGCCGATACGCCATCACCGGCAGTCATCGGACCGGTCGGCGTGGTGGCCGAAATGCGATTGTCCTCGCACACGAACAGCACCGGCAGGCGATAGACCTGGGCCCAGTTGAGGCTTTCAAGGAACGGCCCGCGGTTGGCCGCACCGTCACCAAAAAAACAGGCCACGATATAGGGCAATTTGCGGATCTTCAACGCATGGGCGGCGCCAGTGGCGATCGGCATGCCGGCGGCCACCACCCCATTGGCACCCAGCATGCCGACCGAAAAGTCGGCAATATGCATCGAGCCGCCCTTGCCCTTGTTGTAGCCGGTGGCACGGCCGAACAGCTCGCACATCATCCTGGTGCTGTCGGCGCCCTTGGCCAGTGTGTGCCCATGGCCGCGGTGAGTCGATGTCAGCAGGTCTTCACGCATGAGGTTGCTGCATACGCCGGCGGCGACCGCTTCCTGACCAGTCGACAAATGCAAAGGGCCGCGCACCAGTGCCGGTTTGCCCGAGGTTGCCAGGCCCCAGGCGGCAACCCCGCCCTGGCTGGCGATCTCGGCAGCGTTCTCGAAAGCGCGGATTCGCGCCATCAGACGGTACAGCAGGGCAAGTCGCTGGGTCGGCACGCGTGGATCAATCCTCACAAGACAACATGCGATTTTAGCAGCTTGAATTCGGCCCCTGCGGCGCTTCAGCTATTGCGCACCAGATCCTTGACCGCGGCCCATTGCCGACGACTGACCGGCACACGCTCGGGAACGCCGCGCAACACAACTTGCCATTGCATGCCGCCTTCGGCATCGGCTGCATGCTCGACCGGCGCCTTTTCGAAGCCGCCGATGCGATCGCGCGCGATCAAGGCACTGCGATGCACCCGCACGAACAGATCGGCGAATTCCTCTTCAAGTCGCATCAGCGACTCCTCCAGCAGATACTCTTTCTCTTCGGTGCGCACCGTGATGTACTTGAGTTCGGCACGCAAATAAACCACGTCAGCTACCGGCACCAGCGTCAAGCGCCCGCGTTCACTGATCGACAGATAGCGGCGGCCTTGCAGGTTGGAGCGCGCCAAAGCCTCGGCCGACGGTCCCTTTAGAGTCGCTGCCGCCTTGCGCAACGCCGTCGCCAGGCGCGTTGCGCGTACCGGCTTCATCAGGTAATCGAGCGCGTTGACTTCAAACGCGCGCACCGCGAATTCGTCATGCGCGGTGACGAAAATCACCGCCGGCGGCGAATCGAGCTTCGCCAGGTGTTGCGCCATTTCGATGCCGGTCATGCGCGGCATCTGCATATCGGCCAACACCAGATTGGGCGACAGCAAGCGCACCTGCTCGACGGCTTCGAGCCCGTTGCCTGCTTCGCCGACGATGCGCAGCGGCAACTCCGGCGCGAGGTCGCCCAACAGGTCGCGCATGCGGCGCCGCGCCGGCGCCTCATCATCGACGATCAGGATGGAAAGTGTCATGCTTTTTTTTCCTCGCCGCGATGCTCGTAACGCCGGTACGGAACCACGATGCGCACCCGGTATTCACCCGACCCGGAGGCGGTTTCAAGACGTGCCTCAACGTCGAAATGCAAGGTCAGGCGCTCCCGCACATTATCCAGCGCCATGTGATTGCCGGCACGCACCATGCCACCGCCGCCGGGCAGCTGGGTATTTCCTTCGACCACGGGATTGACGATCTCGATCTCCACCTGGGCGCCGCGCCTCGCGACCGCAATGACAATCATGCCGGGCAGGTGCGCGGGCTCGATGCCGTGATGCACGGCATTTTCGACCAGCGGCTGCAGGATCAATGGCGGCATCGCCGTATCGCTTGCCCGCGGATCGACCTGCCATTCCACCTGCAGGCGCTCACCCAGACGCAGGGTCTCGATTTGCAGATAGCGCTGGCACAGATCGATCTCCTCGTGCAAGGGCACCAGTTTGCGTTGCTCGCGCAACAACACGCGAAACAGGTCGGCCAGATCCTCCAGCGCCGCTTCGGCGCGCCGCGGCTCGCTGCGAATCAGGCTCAACACCGCTGTCAGGCTGTTGAAAAGAAAGTGCGGCCGAATGCGCGCCTGCAAGGCCTGCAGACGCGCTTCGGCCAGTGCCGGAGAAAAAGCGCGCTCGCGCAGGTTGAAGTAGTACAACACCACCGCGGTACTGGTCAGTGTCACCAGCCAGTCATGCAGCAATCCGCTCCAGCCGGCAGCCACGCCGCCGGGCGTGATCCAGCGTATGCCGGTCGTCAGGAAAAGTTCGAGCAGGCCGATGACCACGATGCCGCCGGCATAGCCCATCCCGCGCAAGAAACGGCGCAGTGGGCACAGTAAAGCAAGGCTGGCGAAAAGAACCGGCTCGACCACCGAAGCCGCGGCGAGAAATGTCGGCACCCAGATCGCTGGATCAAATGGCCGACTTTGCACCAGCGCGTACCCGCCAAGCATCGCATTGACCAGTAGCAGTACGCGCAGCATCACCCCCAGATTGCAGAAATCCGGCAGTGCCCCCTCCGTGCGGCGCTGTATACTTGTCAACTTTTCTTATAAAAACATATGGTTACGCCTGCAAAGGCGCGGTCAAACAAGTATGGCAGATAAACCAGCAGGCAATCAGGCGTGGTCGGGGCGTTTCAGCGAGGCGGTCGACGCCCTGGTCAAACGCTACACCGCGTCGGTTTCGTTCGACCAGCGCTTGGCCGAGGCCGACATCAGAGGCTCTCTGGCACACGCGAAAATGCTGGCAGCGCAGGCCATCATCAGCCAACGCGACCTGGCCGATATCGAGCGCGGGCTCAAGCAGATTGGCCGGGAGATCGCGCAAGGCACGTTTGTCTGGTCGGAGGATGACGAGGACGTGCATCTCAACATCGAGAAACGCCTGACCACGCTGGTCGGCGACGCCGGCAAACGCCTGCACACCGGCCGCTCGCGCAACGACCAGGTGGCCACCGACATACGGCTCTATCTGCGCGACGAGATCACCCGCCTGTGCGGCTTGCTGCGCAACCTGCAGGGCGCGCTGGTGGCTGTCGCCGAACGCACGGCCGACACACTGATGCCGGGTTTCACCCATCTGCAGGTAGCCCAGCCGGTAACTTTCGGCCACCACATGCTGGCGTATTTCGAAATGTTCGACCGTGACCACGCACGCCTGGCCGACTGCAGCGCGCGTCTCAACCGCCTGCCGCTGGGCAGCGCGGCATTGGCCGGCACCAGTTATCCGATCGATCGCGCATTCGTGGCACGCGAGCTGGGGTTCGACGGCGTGTGTGAAAACTCGCTCGATGCGGTGTCCGACCGCGATTTCGCGATCGAGTTTTCGTCATGCGCCGCGATCATCATGGTGCACGTATCAAGATTGTCCGAAGAGTTGATCCTGTGGATGAGCCCGCGTTACGGTTTCGTAGCCGTGGCCGACCGCTTTTGCACCGGCTCGTCGATCATGCCGCAGAAGAAGAACCCCGACGTGCCGGAACTGGCGCGCGGCAAGACCGGGCGCGTGGCCGGCCATCTGATGGGCCTGATCACCCTGATGAAGGGTCAGCCGCTGGCCTACAACAAGGACAACCAGGAAGACAAGGAACCCCTGTTCGACACCATCGACACCTTGTCGGACACCCTCACCATCTTCGCCGACATGATCGGCTCGCTCCGGGTCAACGCCGAACGCATGCGCGCCGCGGCGCTCGAAGGCTTTTCAACCGCCACCGACCTGGCCGATTTTCTGGTGAAAAAGGGGCTGCCGTTTCGCGACGCGCACGAGGCGGTCGCACGCGCGGTGCGCCATGCCGAGCAGCGCGGGCTGGATCTGGCGCTATTGCCACTGGCGGAACTGCAGGGTTTTTCGCCCCTGGTGGACGAATCGGTGCATGATGTGCTCACACTAGAAGGATCGGCCGCCAGTCGCGATCACGTCGGCGGCACCGCGCCGACGCAAGTGCGGGCGGCGATCGAGCGCGCGCGTCGGCGCATGGCGTAGACTTGATTTTCAAAGGAAACACGGATTTCGACATGGAAAAAATCGGCAAATACCAGGTGATACGCAAACTGGGAGAAGGTGCCACGTCCGCCGTCTATCTATGCCAGGATCCCTTCAACAACCGCCTGGTTGCGGTCAAGCGAGTCCATGCCGAAGCTCTCAAGGACCCGGAGCGCGGCCACCTTTTCAGGAAACTGTTCGTCGCCGAAGCCTCGCTTGCCGGCAAGCTGACGCATCCACACATCGCCACTATCTTCGACGCGGTCACCGACGAGGAAGAAAAATACATCGTCGTTGAATTCGTCAACGGTACCACGCTTGAGAAGTATTGCGCACCGACCGCCCTGTTGCCGGTCAAGACAGTCGTCGAGATCATCTTCAAATGCACCCGCGCACTGGATTTCGCGCACAAGGTCGGCGTGACCCATCGCGACATCAAGCCGGCCAACATCATGGTGGTCGAGGGCAGCGACTTCGACGTCAAGATCACCGACTTCGGCGCGGCGATCACCGGCAGCGTCGACGAAACCCAGGTGGCGGGCATCGGATCGCCCGCCTACATGTCGCCCCAGCAGGTCAAGGAACACCCGCTGACGCACCAGACCGACATCTACTCGCTGGGCGTGGTCATGTACCAGATGCTGGCCGGTCAGTTGCCGTTCCAGGCCAGCAACAACTTTTCGATGATCTATCAGATCGTCAATACCGAGCCTTCACCGGTGTCGGCGCTGCGCGACGGCATTCCCAGAAGCGTCGATGCGATCGTCAAGAAGGCCATGGCCAAGGACTTGGATGACCGCTACAAGGAATGGGACGAATTCGCACTCGATTTGGCCGAGGCCTTCCGCAACGAAGCGATACAAGAAGACACCGAATTCGCCGACAGCGAGAAGTTCAATACCTTGCGCAGCCTGCCGTTTTTCAAGAGCTTCACCGATGTCGAAATCTGGGAAGTCGCGCGCTTCTCCAAGTTTGAGGCCCTGCCGCCCGGCCAGATGATCCTGCGCGAGGGCGACGAAGGCGCGTTCTTCTGCATTCTGGCGTCCGGCCAGGTCAAGGTGACCCGCCGCAACAAGTTGCTCAATATCCTGGACACCGGTGAATGTTTCGGCGAGATGGCCTATCTGTCCGAGGAAAAACGGCGCGGCGCGGATGTCAGCAGCATGACCGATGCCAAGGTCATCACGGTGCCAACAGCGGCCCTGGCGTCAGCCTCGGACGCCACACGCCATCATTTCGACAGCGCGTTCCTGTCGATCCTGGTTGAACGTCTGACCATGGCCAATGTGCGTCTGAGTTCGGTGTAGGCCGCGGCCTGCAATCACAGCCTTTCTCAAGGATCTACCAGTGACATCACCCAGCCTGTCTGAACTGATCGCCGATGTGGTGGTGGCCAACCACATTCTCGCCCGCCAAGGCGTGGTCGACGGCTTCGGCCATGTCAGCGCGCGCCATCCGGACGATCCACAAAAATTCCTGTTGTCGCGTTCGCGCGCGCCCGAACTGGTCGACGGCGCCGATATCATGGTGTTCGACCTCGATTGCAACGCCCAGGGCGGTGACACACGCACCGGCTACCTCGAACGCTATATTCACGGTGAAATCTACAAGGCACGCCCGGACGTGCATGCGGTGGTGCACAGCCATTCGCCTTCGGTGATCCCGTTCGCGGCATCGTCGGTGCGCCTGCGGCCGATTTATCACATGAGCGGGTTCCTGAGCGGCGAGACGCGCGTGTTCGACATCCGCCATGCATTCGGCTGCACCGACATGCTGGTACGCAACCGCGAACACGGCGCGGCGCTGGCTGCGGAACTCGGTGACCGCGGCGTGGTGCTGATGCGCGGTCACGGCTTTGTCGCCTGCGGCCTGTCGATTCCGGTCGCGGTGTACCGTGCCATCTACACCGAGCAGAACGCCTCCTTGCAGCAACGCGCGATCACTCTCGGCGGCGAGGTCACCTATCTCGACGAAGACGAAGCCCGGTTGGCCGAAGCCACCAACCGCGGCGTGGTCGGCCGTCCGTGGGAACTGTGGAAGCGCCAGGTGCAGGGTGGCTGACCCGGGCGTGTCCGCCCCCCACCTGGACTGAAGGTGGGCAGGCGGCACCTGCTCTGCCTACGTGCCCAGGAAGGAACCCGCGGCAATCCCCAGCGCGTCGCCCGCCACTTTCTTGCCCTCACCCAGCTTCGCCTTGAGTATGTGGATGCGCCCGCTTTGCGAGCTGACGATGAGCTTGCCTGCTTCAGCCGCGACCACTTCTCCGATCTTGCCCCTGACCGCGCCGAAGGTCACCACCTTTTCCAGGCGCGCCTCGAAAATCCACAGCTTCACGCCGTTGAAGGTGGTCCAGGCACCTGGCGCCGGCGCGCAGCCGCGGATCAGGTTGTAGACGATCGACGAATGGTTGGCCCAGTTGATCTTCGATTCGGCGTCGCGGCACCAGCCTTCATAGGTCGCCTGCGATTCGTCCTGCACGGTTTCGGTGTGCTTGCCGGCGACTACCAGATCGGCTGCTTCGAGCATGGCAGCCACACCCATGGGAAACAGGCGGTCGAAATAGACCGATCCGAGGGTATCGTCGGGCCCGATCGGCGCGCGTTTCTGCAGGATGATCGCGCCCTCGTCTAGCCCGTCACTGGGGCGGAAGATCGAGAGCCCGGTTTCGCGCTCACCGCAGATGATCGGCCAGGATATGGAGGACGGGCCGCGATACCTGGGCAACAGCGAAGGGTGATACTGGATCGTGCCGTGCTTCGGGATGTTGACGAACTCCTGCGGCGCAAACTGCAGCACGTAGGCCATGATGCCGATCTCGGCGTCGGCGGCACGCATTGCCGCGACCGCCTCGGGTGCCTTGAGCGATTTGAATTGATGAACCTTGAGTCCCTTTTCCTGCGCGGCCACGCGCAGCGCATCAGGCCGCGCGCCCTCTTTCTCCGGTGCGCAGAACACGGCCGCGATCTCGTCGCCGCGTACCAGCAACGCTTCCAGCACGGCCCGGCCGAAATCCTGCTGGCCGACGATGGCTACTTTCATTTTTGTCTCCCTGTATCAAAAAAAGGGCACAGGTCTGTGCCCATTGACGGCTTCGCGCAGGCAAGCGATTTGCGAACAAGTGGCGCTCAGGCGGCTTTCTTCGGGGGGGCACTGAACGCCCCCGCGGTCTTGAGCGAGGCGACTCGGGCGGCATCGTAACCGAGTACGCTGGTCAGCACTTCGTCGGTATGCTCGCCCAAGAGCGGCGAACGCTCGATTCTCGCCGGCGACGCCGAGAGCTTGATCGGCATGCCGACATTCCACCATTTGCCGCGCTGCGGATGGTCGAGTTCCACGTACATGTCGCGCCCGCGAACATGTTCATCCGTGGCCAGGTCCTGTGTCGACATGATCGGTCCACAGGGCACATCAAGGGTGTTGAGGATGGCCATGAACTCGCGCTTGTCGTAGTTCTCGGCGAACTTGTTGATCAAAGTCCACATCAGTTGCTGATTCTTGCGACGCTCGCCGATGGTCGCGAACTGCGGGTCGGTCGCCAGTTCGGGAATGCCGACATCCGCGCCAATGCGCTTGGCCAGCGCAATCCAGACCGCCTCCTGCACCACCACGTAGATCCAGTCGTTGGCGCCATGCGGTTTGCAGTGAATCGCGTTGCCAAGCTGGCCGCCGCCGGAATCATTGCCGGCGCGCGGCACATCATGCATCGCCTGATAGGTCGGAACCGAATATTCCGGCAGCGCGCCGTGGGTCAGGCGCTGATGATCGCGAAACTTCACGCGGCACAGATTCATCACGCCATCCATCATGGCCACTTCGACATACTGGCCTTGGCCCGTGCGATTGGCCTGGTGCAAGGCCCCCAGGAGCCCGATCGCCAGGTGCAGCCCGGTGCCGGAATCGCCAATCTGCGCACCGGTCACGAAAGGCGGACCGTCAGGCACGCCGGTGGTGCTCATCGCGCCGCCCATGGCCTGCGCGACATTCTCGTAGGCCTTGAATTCGGCGTACGGGCCACTGGATCCGAAACCCTTGATCGAGCCCATCACGATTTTCGGATTGATCCCGTGGATCGTCTCCCAGGTAAAACCAAGGCGGTCGAGCACGCCGGGACCGAAATTCTCCATGATGATGTCGCACTGCTTGAGCAGATCGACAAACACCGATTTGCCTTCGGCCGACTTCATGTTCACCGTGATCGAGCGCTTGTTGCAGTTGAGCATGGTGAAATACAGGCTATCGGCCCCGGGTACGTCGCGCAGCTGCCCGCGCGTCGCATCACCTTGCGGCGGCTCGAACTTGATCACGTCCGCGCCCATCCAGGCCAGCAATTGCGAGCAGGTGGGCCCCGCCTGCACATGGGTCATGTCGAGAATGCGTACACCTTTGAGTGCTTCCATGAATCAGTCCAATGTTGTATGGCGATACGGGATTCTAGAACGCAACCACGCTTGCCGTATCGCGGGGCGCAAGTCGGTCGCAAGCGAACTATAGGAATCCGGCGCACCGAGCGCATTGATTGAAGTCAAACCGGCACTCGGAGCGGATCGACCGCATGGCGGGACATGCGCTCATCCGACGCCGCTTTCGTGTCGCATATAATTCCGCACTCCAGTCGCGCAAATCGAGCTTTCCGGTCTCACCCCCGGGCCGCCGCCATGACCAGCATCGCGTCTCACCCCCAGCGCAACAGCATCCGCGTCCAGTTGCGCCAGAATCTGACCCTGCGCAAGCTGGGAGCAGCCTATTGGGAGGAGCTTGAGCCCAAGCTTGAAATCGTCGAATACACCAAAGGTGCGATGCTGGTCACCCAGGGGTCGACCGAGATGGAACAGTTTTTCATCCTCGAGGGCATCCTCAAGCGGGTGGTCGGCAACTCGGAAGGCAAGGAGATGATCCTGCGCCTGGCTGCCGAGACCGAAATGGATACCAGCTATGCGGCGTGGCGCCTGAATACCCCGACGCCATACAGCATAGTCGCGCTGACCAATTGCAGGGTTGCGCGGCTGCCGATGGAAACCTGGGTCGAGTTTCTCGAGCATCACGACGAAGTCAAGGAATCGTTCGAATACGAGGTTATGCGCCTGATGTCGGAAGTCATGGCTCACACCATTACCCTGCATCTGCTCGATGCGCCGGGGCGGCTTGCACGCTTTGCGCGAAAACACCCTGACCTGGCTGACCGGATTCCGAAAAAGGAACTGGCCGCCTACCTCAACATCACCCCGGAGACACTGAGCCGGGTCAAGGTCAGGAAGACACCGGCCTGAGCGCGATCGGCGCGATTCAGCGCCATGCCATTCACGCGGCGCTTATACGTGCCTTCACGCAGCGCGTATGCGCGCCTTCAGCGCGGCAATCATCGGCCAGGCCAGCAAGGCCAGCGACAATCCGGTGATGCCACCAACCAGGCCATTGGCGAAGAAAATGCTCATATCGCCCTGCGACAGCAGCATCGATTGGCGGAACGATTCCTCGGCGCGATCCCCCAGCACGATCGCCAGCACCAGTGGTGCCAAAGGATAGTCAAGCTTCTTGAACGCGTAACCGAGAATGCCGAAAATCACCATCAGATAGACGTCGAACAGCGACTGATGCACCGTGAACGCGCCGATCGCGCAAATCACCAGGATCACCGGCGCGATGATGGCGAACGGAATGCGCAGTATCGCGGCGAACAGAGGCACGCAGGTGAGCACCACGATCAATCCAGCGATATTTCCCAGATACATGCTGGCGATCAGCCCCCAGACAAAATCCTTTTGCTCGGTAAAAAGCAACGGCCCCGGCTGCAAGCCCCAGATCAATAGCCCGCCCAGCAGTACCGCCGCGGTCGGCGATCCCGGTACGCCCAGGGTCAGCATCGGCAACAGGGCGCTGGTGCCGGCCGCATGCGCCGCGGTTTCCGGCGCCACCACGCCTTCTATCTGCGGATTGTCGGTGCTGCCGAAATGCTTGCCGTTGGCCGACACCCGCTGCGCGATGCCGTAGCTCATGAACGACGCCGGGGTGGCACCACCGGGCACGATTCCCATGAAACAGCCGACCACGCTGGAGCGCAGGCTGGTCACCCAGTAGCGCGGCAACTCTTTCCAGGTTTCGATTACCACCTTCATATTGATTTTGGCTTTGGTGCCCTTGAATTCAAGCCCCTCTTCAAGCGTTTGCAGGATCTCGCTGATGCCGAACAAACCGATGACGGCGATCAGGAAGTCAAAACCCTTGAGCAACTCGGTGAAGCCGAAGGTCAGACGCAATGCACCTGTGACCGTATCCTGGCCCACTGCCGCGAGAGCGAAACCCAGCATCATCGCCACCACTGTCTTCATCGGATTGCCCTTGCTCATGCCGATGAAGGCGCAGAACGTCAGCAGATACACCGAGAAAAATTCCGGCGGACCGAACTTGAGCGCGAAGCGCGCCACCAGCGGCGAAAGAAACGTGATCAGGATCACCGCGAACAGGGCGCCGATGAACGACGACGTGAAAGCCGCGGTCAGTGCATGACCGGCACGTCCCTTCTGTGCCAGCGGATAGCCGTCGAAAGTGGTCGCCACCGACCATGGTTCGCCCGGAATATTGAAGAGGATCGAGGTGATCGCCCCGCCAAACAAGGCGCCCCAGTAAATGCACGACAGCATGATGATGGCCGAGGTGGGCGGCATCGAAAACGTCAGCGGCAAAAGAATCGCCACGCCGTTGGCGCCGCCCAGGCCGGGCAGCACACCGATGACCACACCGAGCACGACACCGACAAACATCAACATCAGGTTGTATGGCGTCAGCGCGATCGAAAAACCGTGCATCAGGGAGTTGATCTCATCCATGGCGTTTCAGTCCGGGCTGGTGGTGGCGAGCGCTTGTTTCAGGCAAGGCCAAGCAGGTTCTCGAGCGGCCCCTTGGGCAGCGGTACCTTGAACCACACCTCGAACATCATGAAGAACACCAGCATGGTGCCGAACGCCACCACCAGGGTAACCCACGGGGAATAGTGGCCCAGCTGCAGCATGAACCAGCCGATGAATACGATCGACGCCACATAGATACCGAGAAACTTGATCAAGGCCACGTAGATCATCAGCGGCACCAGCACCGAAAGCACCAGCTTCAACTGACCGCGGGTGACGAACACCTTGGCCGACAGCTCGCGGTTCAGGAACGAAGTCACGCAGGTCACCGCGCTGGAAACGCACAGGACCATGCCGATATAAAACGGAAAATACCCGGCCTGCGGTCCGTCGTCGGCCCATTTGGCTCCCAGGCGAATGCTGTCGACCACCACCAGCGCACCGCAGGCGAACACAAAAAGTGCGACCGCGATCTCCATCGCCCGTACCGAGGTCGCGGCACGATCATTGTTCTCACTCATCAGGTTGCCTCGATTGTGCGGATCGGATCGATTGGCGAACTACCGGCGGAAAAAAGCCCGGAATCCCGGGCCATGTCTCCGGACACTACTTTCCAGCCGCCAGGAAACCCGCTTCCTTCATCAACTGCAGATGGCGTTGCTCTTCCTTGGCCACCCAGGTGCGGTAGTCGTCGCCCATCAGCGCGGTGGTGTTGAAGGCCCCCTTTTCCATGAAATCCTTCCACTCCGGGGTGGCCCGCACCTTTTTCAGGAGATTGACATAAAAGACCTTCTGGTCTTCGGTCACACCCGGCGCCATGAAAATGCCGCGCAGCATTACGTAGTCAACATCCACACCGGCCTGCTTGCAGGGTGGAATGTCATTCCATGACATGGTCTCGGTGACTTTCTGCTTGTAGGGCATGCGCTCATCATCAAAAACGCACAGCGGCCGCAGCTTGCCGCCGCGCCATTGCGCCACGGCCTCGATCGGGTTATTGACCGAGGCGTCGATGTGCTTGCCTACCAGTTGCACCGCAACATCACCGCCGCCCTTGAAAGGAATGTAGATGAACTTGGTCTTGGTCTGCTTCTCGATGGCGACCGTGATGATCTGGTCTTCCTGCTTGGAGCCGGTGCCACCCATCTTCATCTTGTTGGGCCCGGCTGCGCGCACCGCGTCGATGAACTCACGGGCGGTCTTGTAGGGCGTCTCGGCGTTCACCCACAGCACGAACTGATCAAGCGCCAGCATCGACACAGGGGTGAGATCCTTCCAGTTGAAGGGAACACCGGTCGCCATCGGCGTTGTAAACAGGTTCGACAGCGTGATGATGATCTTGTGCGGGTCGGCCTTGGCACCCTTGACGTCGAGGAATCCTTCCGCGCCGGCGCCGCCGCCCTTGTTGACCACCACCACCGGCTGCTTCATCAGGTTGTGCTTGGCGACAATCGCCTGCACCAGGCGCGCCATCTGATCGGCCCCGCCGCCGGTGCCGGCAGGCACTACGAACTCCACCGACTTGGTCGGCTCCCACGCGATCGCCGAAAGTGGCGCCAGCGCCAGCGTGCCAAGCAAGGCCAGCCGCACCACGTTTGCTGAAATGGTCATTTAATCTCCTTTGGCTTTTCGCCGGATATCCATAAAGGGCTGGATTGTATTGTTAATCGTGTACAGCGAAGTCAGTACCCGCCCAATTGCCACACGGGTCAGGGCGCGACAAAAACGCTGCCTCTGCAACAGCCGCTTCATGCATCGCAGGCCCGGCTGCGCCTGCTAGAACAATCCAACCACCTTGCCGTTGTCGTCAAGGTCGATCACCTCCGCCGACGGAACCTTGGGCAATCCCGGCATGGTCATGATGTCGCCGCACACCATCACCACGAACTCGGCGCCGGCGGCCAGTCGCACCTCGCGCACGGTCACCACGTGGCCGGACGGCGCGCCACGCAACTGGGCATCGGTCGAGAACGACATCTGCGTCTTCGCAACACACACCGGGTAGTGTCCGTACCCGTCATCCTGCAATTTCCTGATCTGCGCGCGGATCTTGCTGTCGGCGGCGATGTCGGATGCGCCGTAGATCTTGGTGGCGATCTTTTTCATCTTGTCCCATAGCGGGTCCGCGTCCTCGTAGACAAACGAGAAGTTGTTCCCGCCTTCGCACATCTCGATCACCTTGCGTGCCACTTCGGCCGCGCCCTTGCCGCCTTCGGCCCAGTGCCGTGCGAGGATCACCGGCGCACCGAGCTTGCCCAACTTCTCGCGCAACAGCGCATGCTCGGC
>JAYTDE010000254.1:0-4614 GCA_043736195.1 Burkholderiales bacterium
TTTCGCAGCGTTTCCAGAGTTCGGTCGACATCGGCTTCGGTGACTGCGGTTGCGGGCTTTTCGATCGACAGGCCGGACAGATCGCCGATGACAACTTCCGGATATACCTCGAAAGTGGCGACGAACTCGAAAGCTGCATCATTCGCGGCGGCGCCGTCCACCTGCCCCTTGGGCTCGATACGCGGATATCCGGCGACCTTCAGTTTCTGCGCCAATATCGTGTCGCTGAAGTTTTTCTGGATGGCGTCGCCAATCACTTCGGAGCGTACCTGCGGGCCGTAGGTTGACGCAACTATTTTGACGGGAACCTTGCCTGGGCGGAAGCCCTGCATGCGAACCGTGCGTGACATCCGTTGCAGCCGGCTGGCAACCTCTTTCTCGATGAGGTCGGTCGGGATGGACAAGTTGATGCGGCGCTCTAACGCGCTTACGGTCTCGACGGTAACTGCCATGATGGATGTGTGTGTTGTGGGGAAAAGTCAGGTTGGTGCGAAAGGCGGGACTCGAACCCGCACGCCTTGCGGCGCTGGAACCTAAATCCAGTGCGTCTACCAGTTCCGCCACCTTCGCAACAGAAACGTGCGCGTCCAAATTCAATGTGAAGCACGACGCATTTTCCAGTTTCTGAAACATTTCGAATGTTACTCCATAAACCCCTTGCCGCTTTGCGACGAGCACGGACTGACTGGCAGCAACACCAGGAGTTGGGCCCGATATCGGTCCTTCTTCGCCATTTCCGCAATCTCCCTGTCGCTTTAACCTCGCGCTGGACGCAGTTTGATAGGAAACAAGGTAACCATGGCCTATTCCCGAACTACCCTGTTGTTGCTGGCGCAGTTGGCAAGTCGTTTGCACACGGAGACACGGCGCACGGTAGACGTGCCTTACATGAGCATGAGCGCGCGCTATGCTGACCATGTGCTGGGTCTTGCGCTGCAATCACCGACGGCCGAACTCAAGTCGCTCGGTGCATTGCTCAGGCACGACTTTTTCGGGCCGGGAGGACTATTCCCTGGCGGCAAGATGCTGTGGTCGGCAAGCCCCGCCGACAGCGAAGCTGACGCGGGCCTGCATGGGCCCGCCACGCTCGACTTTGCGGCCCCGCCGCCGACGCGAGCTGCGACGCCCGCCCGCGCGTTCTCATGAATTTTCGCGAACTGCCTGACATCATCGCCAGCAGGCAAATGGGAGCGTGCAAATGAGCATTCTGGCTGACGGAATCTCGCCGCTCAAGGGTAGCCGGATCGTGGTGGCTGACCGCCATGCGCACAATCGGACAGCGCTGCGCGAAATGGTGAGTTCGCTGGGCGCATCGTCGGTATCCCACGCGCAAAGCGCGGGCGAAGTCTTGCGGTTGGTCAAGGCACGTAACGTCAATATCATTCTTTGCGACTACCACCTGGAGGATCAACGCGATGGTCAGCAATTGCTCGAGGAGTTGCGCCACGACCGGGTGATTCCACTAGGCTCGGTTTTCATGATGATTACCGGAGAAAACAGCTACAAAAAAGTGGTCGCAGTCGCGGAGTTCGCGCCGGACGACTACCTGATCAAGCCATTCACCGCCAACCAGTTGCTCGACCGACTGGTTCGCGTCAGTCGCAAGAAAGAGGTGTTCGGGCGCGCTTACGCCATGATCGAGGGAGGGCGCGGACTGGCGGCACTCCCCGAATGTCGCGCGGTTCTGGCCGCGCATCCGGAGTACTCGGCGGAGGCCTATCGCCTGATGGTCGACGTACTGCTCAGCGAGAAACGCTTCGACGAAGCCGAGAAACTGCTTGAGGTCATCCTGTCGCGCAAGCTGCTGCCCTGGGCTTACATGGGATTAGCCAATATCCACTATGCCCGATCCGAACTTGAAAAGTCGGAAACCATCCTGATCAGCCTGGCAGCAGCCAATCCGGAATATCTTGGCGCGCAAGACTTTCTTGCCAAGATCAAGACCGAACTGAAAAAACCCGGGGAAGCCCTGGAGATACTCGAGGCCGCCGGAGCGATTTCATCGGCAAATGTGAATCGGTTGCGGCGCACCGGCGATCTGGCAGCGGCGACCGGCGACTTCGAAAAATCCGGGCGACTTTATGCCCGCGTCATGGATCGTGTTCGCAACTCGGCAATGGCACGCGCCGAAGATTTCATGGCGCTGTCTGAATCGTACATTCAACAAGACCGGCTCGAAGATGCAGAGAAGGTATCGGCCGATCAGCGAAGAACAATGCGCGGGTCGCCGGAAGCGGAATTGGTATCGCGGCTGATGGAGTTTCAACGCTTTTCCCGCGATAGCGCCGGTCCGAGCAGCGGACGCGCCAGGGAAGCCATGATCGCGGCGGCCAATGCCTTTCGACAGCTGCAGACGCCCATATCCGGGCCGTTGGAATACGATCTGGTCGATGCCTGTTTCAAAGCCGGTTGCGACGAGGACGGCGCAACCATTGCCGAACATCTGCTGGCTCGCGACGATGTTCCGGAAAATGTGATCGCCCGACTCAAGACCCAACTGGCTACACGCAAGGCCAAGCAGGCACGCATGCCCGCGATCGTGTCGCTCGACCAGGCCATCGCCATGCTTGGGAAGCTCAATACCCAGGGTTGGAATGACGCTTTGGGGGATGCTTGCCAGGCCAGCATTGCGTACTGGGCGGAAAAGGATCCCGGCGCTGAGCTCCTCGCGCCTGCCAGTGCTCGACTGGGCGAGGTGTTGCGCAAATTCGGCATGAATTCCCGGCAGGTCGCCACGATATCGCCTTGATTGGCTGTTGCTGGTATTAATTATTGAAATGGCGCCCTAACCCGGATACATTGACGTTCGGTCAACCGGTAAAAGAGGGGGATCGGTGTCCAGATTGCTGACGGCTGCCTTGGTGTTGGTCAGAATTGAGGCGGTTGCATTGACGTTTGCGTGGATTCGCGCACAACTGCAAAGCGAGGCGCGAGGCGCTGCTTGTCAAAAGCCGTGATCGCGCTTGCGCGGCCAAAAAAGGCGGCGCCCGGACAGCGGGCGTCGTTTTTTTTCGACCGGCGGTTGCCGGCATCCGCTACGCGGGAAAACACTGCATAAGTCTCTTTATAGCGGGCTTTCAAACGGCATTCTTGATGCAAGCCAAGAAGAAGCAGGAACCAATCTTGTAGAAGCAGGAACCAATCTTGTTTCACAAGGATTCCCGCGGTGTTTCCCTTACTCCCAGCACATGCCATGGCTGTTGATCACTACGAAAACTTCCCGGTAGCGTCGCTGTTGTTGCCGGAGCACCTGCGCAAACCGGTCGAGACGATTTACCGCTTTGCCCGTGGGGCCGACGATATCGCCGATGAAGGCGATGCCGCCGATGCTCGGCGCCTGGGAAGCTTGGCACAGTATCGTTCCCAATTGCGTCTTGTCGTGGCCGGCGATGCTCCCATGCCGCAACCTGAAGGACCGATGTTCGAAGCATTGGGCCAAGTCATCGCACACCACTGTCTGCCCGCGAAGTTGTTCGAGGACTTGCTGGACGCGTTTTGCCAGGATGTCGTGCAAAAGCGCTATCGCGATTTTCCACAACTGTTGGACTATTGCCGACGCTCGGCCAATCCGGTGGGGCGACTGTTGCTCAAGCTGTATGGCGTAAATGACCCGGCTGCGTTTGAGAAGTCTGATCTCATTTGCAGCAGCCTGCAGTTGATCAACTTCTGGCAGGACGTTGCTGTCGACCTGACCAAGGGGCGTGTATACCTGCCACAGGACAGCCTGGTCCGTTTCGGTTATGCAAGTCCCGATGAACAAGCTTCAGTTTGTGATGAGCGTTTCCGCGCCCTCATGCACTTCGAAATCGCACGTGCGCGGGCCATGCTCATCGCCGGTGCCCCGTTGGCACAGCGCCTGCCTGGCCGCATCGGCTGGGAATTGAGTCTTGTGGTCCAGGGGGGGCTGCGAATCCTCGAGAAAATCGAGGCCGCCGGCTACGACGTGTTTCGCATGCGTCCGGTTCTGCGTCGAAGCGATTGGTGCTTGATGGCCTGGCGGGCCGTCGGAACGCGCATCCGGCGGTCGGTACAATGAGGAACGTTCGGCACTTTGGCCGCACATCGTTCAAACCGCGCTCACATATACGCAATGACGCCTGACGAGTACTGCCAGCAAAAGGCGGCCGCCAGCGGCTCTTCCTTCTATTACAGTTTCCTGTTCCTGCCGCCCGCTCGGCGTCGCGCGATTACGGCGCTCTACGCTTTTTGCCGCGAAGTCGACGATGTGGTGGATGAAACTGCGGACGAGAATCTGGCGCGCATCAAGCTGGCATGGTGGCGCAACGAAATTGTCCAGATGTTCGACGGCAACCCGCAGCACCCGGTGACACGGGCATTGGCACCCTGCGTTGAAACCTTCTCCCTGACACAAACTCGCCTCCAGGAGATTCTCGACGGCATGGAAATGGATCTGCTGCAAACACGCTATCTGGATTTCAAGGCACTCGAGCGATACTGTTATCTGGTCGCTGGCGTCGTCGGGCTGTGTGCATCCGACATCTTCGGTCGCGGCGACCCGCGCACCTTGGAATACGCGTGCAACCTTGGCCTGGCGTTTCAATTGACCAACATCATCCGCGATGTGGGCGAAGATGCCAGACGCGGGCGTGTCTA
>JAYTDE010000255.1:0-6517 GCA_043736195.1 Burkholderiales bacterium
CCGGACGACAAGCTGGCGGTGGCGCGCGCGCGCAAGATCCAGCGTTTCCTGTCGCAGCCGTTCCATGTGGCCGAGGTGTTCACCGGCTCGCCCGGCAAGTATGTGACGCTGGCCGAGACCATCCGCGGCTTCAAGATGATTGTCGACGGCGAATGCGACGCCCTGCCCGAGCAGGCGTTTTACATGGTCGGCACCATTGACGAAGCGATCGAAAAAGCCAAAACCTTGCAATAGGCCGACAAAAGTAAACCCCTACTTTTGTCGGGACTGTCGTCCACGAAGAAGCAACCCGCAGGCGAGGTAACCAAGTGTCCACCATCCATGTAGATGTCGTCAGTGCCGAGGAGTCGATCTTCTCCGGCGAAGCGACATTCGTCGCGCTGCCGGGCGAGGCGGGCGAGCTGGGGATCTATCCCAAGCATACCCCGCTGATCACCCGCATCAAGCCGGGCGCGGTGCGTATCATGCGCGCCGACAACGGCCAAGAAGAATTCGTGTTTGTGGCCGGCGGCATTCTCGAGATTCAGCCGGATGTGGTGACGGTACTGGCCGATACCGCGATTCGTGGTCACGATCTGGATGAAGCCAAGGCGGCCGAAGCGCTGAAGGCGGCCGAGGAAGCGCGCGCCAATGCCAAGTCCGACATCGACTTCGCCAAGGCTACTTCCGAGTTCGCCATCATGGCGGCTCAGATCGCGGCGATTCGCAAGCTGCGCGGCAAATAGAAACCTGCAGACGTCGCTTGCGGCGTTCTTACCAAGGCGGCCTTGTGGCCGCCTTTTTTGTCTGTGCTCCAATAGAAGCTTCTGTGCCTCGAATGTCTTTGTGTCCGTAGCATCCTCCATTCCAACCGCCCTTGATGCGCCGGCCCCGGCAGTGCGGCTTGCTGGCGTCTCGCGGTCCCATGTAGTAGGCCAGCCCATTCTCAAGGATCTAAGCCTGGTGCTGCTGCCGGGTGAACGGGTGGCGTTGCAAGGCGAATCCGGGGTCGGCAAATCCACCCTGCTGAACCTGATTGCCGGCCTGGACATGCCTGACACCGGCAGCATCGAAGTGGGCGGGTGCCGTATCGACAAGCTCTCAGCCGCCGACCGCACGCTCTTCCGCCGCTCCGCGCTGGGCTTCGTGTTCCAGGCATTTCACCTCTTGCCGCACCTGAGTGCAATCCAGAACGTCATGCTGCCGCTGATGTTGGCCGGCATTGGTGAACAATCATCGCGTAAGCAAGCACTCACAATGCTGGACGAATTGGGGATTGCCGCACGCGCCAACGCCAAGCCCGGCGAACTCTCCGGCGGCGAGCAACAGCGCGTGGCACTAGCGCGCGCGCTGGTGCACAGGCCAAAGTTAGTACTCGCTGACGAGCCCACCGGCAACCTCGACCCGGCCACTGCCAAGCTGGCGCTGGACCTGCTGTTGGCCCAATGCGCGCGTCATGGCATCACCCTTCTGATGGTGACGCACTCGCCCGAAACCGCAGCGCTGGCGGACCGGCGTTTGCTGCTCACGCAGGCAGGCCTTGCGCCCGCGCCCTGACTCGGCCGCTCCGACCGCAGGCGTCCAGTGAGTTCGAGCCTCACCCTGCTGCGCTGGTTCGTGGTCGCCGCCTGGCAGGCGCAGCGTGGGCGCTGGCTAACCGCCGCTGCCGCGGTCGCCGTCGGCGTCGCGCTGGCTACCGCGATCTTCACCGTCAATCGCTCGGCACTGGCCGAATTTCAGCAGGCGATCGACACGGTCAATGGCGAGGCATCGCTGCAGATCGTGGGCCGCGCGGGCATGTTCGATGAAGCCGTATTCGACACCGTCCTGGCCGTCGCCGCGGCTGTCGGCATCGAGGCTGCCAGCCCGGTAGTCGCAGTCGAAGTCATGTTGGCAGGCGTCCCGGGGCAAACCGAAGACCGTCAACGCAGCCGCTTAACCGTGCTGGGCCTGGATGTATTTCGCGCCGGGGTGGTCACCACGGCTCTGATACCGCAAGTCGATGCAGCGGCAAGTGAAGCCGGCGGCGCCGGCTCTTCCCTCTTTGCCGACGACGCGATTTTTCTTTCGCCTGCGGCCCAAACTGCCAGCGCCGTCCGTGCCGGCGAAAGCATCATCGTATCCAGCGGGCTGGCCCGGTCCACCCTGCGCGTGGCCGGCAGCGTTTCGGTTCCCGCCGGTCAACGCCTGGCCGTGATGGACATCGGCGCGGCACAATGGCGCCTGGGCGCTTTAGGCAAACTGTCGCGCATCGACCTGAAGCTGGCCGAAGGCGCCGCCGCGGACGCCGTTGCGCAAAAGCTGGCATCCATCCTGCCGGCTGACGTGGAAGTGGCCGCCCCGGAAAAGCGCAGCCAGCGCATGAGCAACCTGTCGCGCGCCTATCGCGTGAACCTCAACGTGCTGGCCCTGGTGGCGCTTTTCACCGGCGCCTTCCTGGTGTTCGCCGCCGTCGGATTGTCGGCGGTGCGCCAGCGCCCGCAACTGGCGCTGATGTCGGTGCTCGGCGCCGACCACGCCTGGGTGCGTAATGCCGTTCTTGCACAGGGCGTGACGGTGTCAAGCATAGGCACTGTGCTGGGGATCGCGGCCGGCCTTGGCTTGGCCAACGGCCTCCTCGCGGCATTCGGTGGCGACCTCGGTGGTGGCTACTTCTCTGGCGTGCGCCCGCCACTGGTGATCGATCTCCCTGCCTTGGCAGGGTTCGCTTTTCTGGGCGTCGCGGTCGGATTTGTCGCCAGCTGGATTCCGGCCCAAGAGGCGGTCGCCGCGCGCCCGGTCGAAGCCATGCGCGGCGGTTCGTCGGAAACCGCGCTCGCCCGTCTGGCGCGCCCCGGTCCCAGCCTGTGGCTGCTCGTAGCTGCCGTGGTTCTGCTGCTGCTGCCACCGGTGGGTGACCTGCCAGTGCCGGCGTATGTCGCGATCGCATGCGTGCTGCTTGCGGCCATTGCAGCCGTGCCCTGGTTGGCGGCGCACTTGTTTCCTTTGCTGCAGCGTTCAATGAGCCGGCGCGGTATGCGCCAACCGGTGTTCTGGCTGGCGCTCGCGCGCGTGGCGCAGGCGCCGGGCCAGGCGGCCGGCGTGATCGCAGGTGTGGTGGCGAGCTTCGCGCTCACTGTGGCAATGGTCATCATGGTGGCCAGCTTCCGCCTGGCGGTGGCGGATTGGTTGCATGCGGTGCTGCCGGCTGATCTTTATGGGCGCGTGCCGGTCGGTGCCGCACAAGGTGCCATCACGCCGGAACTGCAAGTGCGCATTGGCACGTTGTCCGGCATCACGCGCGCCGAGTTTTCGCGCGCGCTGGAGCTCTCGCTCGACTCGGCGCGCCCCACGGTGCTGCTGCTCGCGCGCGAGGTCGACCCGGCCGCGCCGCAATCGCGCCTGCCACTCACCGGGCCGGCGCTGCCGGTGCCGGCCGGCATGGTGCCGATCTATGTGTCCGAAGGCATGGTCGACCTGTATGGTTTTGCGCCGGGGAAAAGCGTGCACCTGCCGATCGCAGCCACGCCCTTCCACGTGGCCGGCGTGTATCGCGATTACGCGCGTCAACACGGTTCCATCACGATCGCGCGCGATGCCTATCGCCGTATCACCGGCGACGCCAGCGTCAATGACATGGCCTTGTGGCTCGAAGCCAGCGCCACCCCCGAGGCCACCATCGTCAACCTGACCCATACCCTGCCCGTGCTTGCCGCGGCGGAATTCCGCAGTGCGCGCGAGTTGCGCACCCTGTCACTCCGCATCTTCGACCGCAGTTTCGCCATGACCTATTTGCTTGAAGCCGCCGCGCTGGTGGTGGCGCTTTTCGGTGTCGCCAGCAGCTACTCGGCCCAAGCCCTGGCGCGTGCGCGCGAATTCGGCGTGCTGCGACACCTGGGTGTTTCGCGGCGCGAGATTGTTGTGCAGGTGGCCATCGAGGGTGGCCTGCTGTCCGGACTGGGCGCACTGTGGGGCGCCGCCACCGGCTGGGTGATCGGCCTCATCCTGATTCACTGGGTCAATCCGCAATCGTTCCACTGGACCATGGAAACCACCCTGCCCCTGGGCCTGATCGCCGCCAGCGCCGTGACACTGGCCTTGTGCGGCGCCTTGGCCGCTGCCCTCGCAGTGCGCTCCGCCACAGGCGTTGGCCCGCTGCGCTCCCTGAAGGAAGACTGGTGAAACGCCGCAGCCTGCTGGCAAGCCTGCCCATGCTGGCCCTGCCGCGCGCGTTCGCTAAGGAGCCCGCGGTGGTGTACGACCAGGTGCAAAAAAGCCGCGCCATCGAGTTCCCGCGCGACTACGGTGCCCACCCCGGCTTTCGCACCGAGTGGTGGTATGTCACCGGTTGGGTGGAGCGCGAGGGCGCCGTGCCTTGCGGTTTTCAGATCACCTTCTTCCGCTCGCGCACCGGCCATGCGGACGCCAACCCCAGCCGCTTCGCACCCAGGCAATTGCTGTTCGCCCACGCCGCACTGGCCCTGCCCGAGCGTGGCAAGCTGATCCACGAAGAACGCTCGGCGCGCACCGGCCCCGGTGGCGTGCGCTTTTCTGAAACCGATACCGATGTCGCCATCGGCGACTGGAGCTTCAAGCGCGATGCGCAAAGCGGCAAGTACGAAGCGCGCATCGCCGGGCGCGAACTCGACGTTGCTATCACGTTCACACCAAACCGCCCGCCGGTCCTGCAGGGCGACCGCGGTTACTCCCAAAAAGGCCCGCGGCCCGAACAGTCCAGCCACTACTATAGTGAACCGCAACTTAAAGTCGCAGGCCGCATCGCCGCCGGCAGCGGCGCCGCCCGCCGCCAATGGCAAACCAGCGGCCGCGCCTGGCTGGATCATGAATGGTCCAGCACACTGCTGGACGAACGCGCGACCGGGTGGGACTGGATCGGCATCAACTTCGATGATGGCGGCAGCCTGATGGCGTTTCGCATTCGCACGGCCGATAGTGGCACGCTGTGGTCGCACGCGGCACGCCGTGACGCGCAAGGGCGGTTGATCAGGGACGCAGTCAATGCGCGCTGGTGGCCGCAGCGGACCTGGGTTTCACCCCGTTCCCAGGCGCGCTACCCGATTGGCTTCGAGGTCGCGGTGGGCGGCGAGGTGCTGATACTCGAGGCCCTGATGGACGATCAGGAAATCGATGCGCGCATGAGTACCGGGGGGTTTTACTGGGAGGGGGCGGTGGTGGTAAGCGCTGGCGAAAAGCGCGTTGGCCGCGGGTATCTGGAACTGACGGGGTATACCGGAAAGTTGAAGCTATAGCGCCGAGGCTGCACTGCCCTACCGCTGCAACCCCGCCGCCACATCCCGAAACGAAGCCAGCGCCGCCTCCAGATGCTCGATGATCTCCTGCGCCAGCACGTCTGGCGGCGGCAGGTCATCCAGATTTTCGAGGCTGTCGTCCTTCATCCAAAAAATATCGAGGCTGGCCTTGTCGCGGGCGATCAGCTCGTCGTGGGTGAAGTAGCGGAAGCGCTCGCTCTCGCTACGCTCGTGCCGGTTTTCGGCGCGGTAGCAGGCGATGAAGTCACTCAAGTCATCAGTCTTGAGCGTGCGGGTCTTCAACGTGAAATGCTTGTTGGTGCGCAGGTCATAGATCCACACGCCCTTGGTATGCACGTTGCCATCCTTGGCCTTGGCATCGAAGAACAGCACATTCGCCTTGACGCCCTGCGCGTAGAAAATGCCGGTGGGCAGGCGTAGCAGGGTGTGCACGTCGCAAGTTTCCAGCAGCTTGCGGCGAATCTTTTCGCCGGCGCCGCCTTCGAACAACACGTTGTCCGGCAGCACCACGGCCGCCTGGCCGTTCACCTTCAACATGCTGGCGCTGTGCTGCAGGAAGTTGAGTTGCTTGTTGGAAGTGGTTTCCCAGAAGTCCTGCCGTTCGTAGGTGAGCGCGTCCCGGTCTTCCTCGCCGTCGGCATTGGTGATGGTCATGCTGCTCTTCTTGCCGAAGGGCGGGTTGGCCAGAACGTAGTCCACCTTCTGCTTCGGCTCGGCGATCAGTGCGTCGGATCGTTCGACCGCAGGCTCTCCATCCAGCTCGCCGATGTTGTGCAGAAACAGGTTCATCAGGCACATGCGGCGCATGTTTGGCACGATCTCGTTGCCGAGGAAGGTCTTGTCGCGCAAGAACTCCTTGGCCCGCTTATCCAGCTTGGCGCCCGGTCGGGTCAGCCAGTTGTAGGCGCCGAGGAAAAACCCGCCGGTGCCGCAGGCCGGGTCAGCAATGGTTTTCATCGGCTCCGGCCGCACGCACGCCACCATCGCCTCGATCAACGCCCGTGGCGTGAAGTACTGCCCCGCACCGCTCTTGGTGTCTTCCGCGTTTTTCTGCAGCAGGCCTTCGTACAGGTCGCCCTTGGTATCCGCATCCAGGCTGATCCAGTTTTCCGCATCGATCAACTGCACCAGTCGTGAAAGCTTGGCCGGGTCCTGGATCTTGTTTTGCGCCTTGAAGAAGATGGCGCCCAACATCCCCGGCTCCTGCCCCAGCCGGTGCAGCACGGCCAGGTAGTGGGCTTCCAGCGGCTCGCCGTTCTTCGAGGTGA
>JAYTDE010000256.1:0-2522 GCA_043736195.1 Burkholderiales bacterium
TGGGCTTCAAAAATAATAGAGAAAACAGTATTGACAGCGTCAATTGGCCTTGATATTCTTTATTCTCAATTTCCTCACCCGGAATTTTGAAATCGCATAGCGGTTCCAGATAACCGGGTGTCAAGGGGAGTAGCTTTCCGGCTGGGCTGTTCCACCGGCGGTCGATTCGTCAATACGGAGTTTCCTGCAAAGGGGCCTCCCGGATCGTCCGGCAAGTGCCGATTCCGGTGCTTGTGAGCGAGACCTTGGCGACCGTCTGGTCGGCAAAGGTTCGTGCGCTCGCCTTTTCCGTAATCCTGATCGTGTCGCGGGTTTCCCCAGGGGGCGTGCCGGGCGCGGAGGGTTATTAAATGGATGTTTTTTCGATGCAGTTCCTGTGGGCGCTGGGCGCGATCATCCTGATCGACCTGGTGCTGGCAGGCGACAACGCCATTGTGATCGCGCTGGCAGCGCGCAATCTGCCCAAGCATTTGCAGAAAAAGGCCATCATGTGGGGCACGGTCGGCGCCATTGTCGTGCGTTCGGCGATGACCGTGGTGGTGGTGTGGCTGCTCAAGATTCCCGGCTTGCTCTTGGTCGGCGGCGCCTTGTTGCTGTGGATCGCGGTCAAGTTGCTCAAGCCCGTGGATCATGGTGACGAAGGTGGGCACACCGGCTCCAACACCTTCTGGGGCGCGATGAAGACCATCGTCATCGCCGACGCGGTCATGGGGCTGGACAACGTGCTGGCGGTAGCCGGTGCCGCGCACGGCAGTTTCCTGCTGGTCGTGCTGGGTCTGTTGATCAGCATCCCGATCGTGGTCTGGGGCAGCACATTGATCCTCAAATGGGTCGAGAAGTATCCGGCCATCATATACATCGGTGCCGCCGTGCTAGCGCTGACCGCAGCCAAAATGATGTTCAGCGAACCGCTGGTCAAACCCTATGTCGAGCCTTACATGGGCTTCGCATGGTTCTATTACGCCTTGATAGTCGGAGCAGTCCTTGCAATTGGTTATTCCTTCAACAGAAAAGTCGACAGGAGCAATGCCATGAACAATCTCGCAATCGAAGCAACTTCCGCATCCGCGGCAGCACCGCAGGCAGTGGAGCAATCACTGGCGATCGCCGGGCGTATCCTGCTGCCGGTCGACGGCGGGACCGAGGCGCGGGGCGCAGCCGAACATCTCGCCCGCTCCCTGCGCGGTGTCAGCGGTGCACACGTGCACTTGCTGCACGTCGCGCCATTCATCCACAAGCACATTGGGCGTTTCCTGCCCAAGCAAGCGAAGCAGGGTTTTGTCGCTGAACGCGCGGCGCGTTCGATGGAACCGGTGCGGCGCCTGCTCGAATTGGCTGGGATCAAGACCTCGCTTCACGTTTCCACCAGCCTCGATGTAGCCGCTGAAGTTCTGGCGGTTGCCGAGCGTGAGCAATGCGCGCGCATCGTGATGGGCGCCACCCGCAAGAGCACACTGGTACGGACTCTCACCAATTCGGTGACCGGGCGCGTGCTGGCCGGCGCGACCATTCCGGTCGAAATCGTCACGGGTCGTCCCGCATCGTTGTGGCAGCGTATCGGCGTACCCGCCGGTGTCGGCCTGGCGATGGCCGCACTGCTGATCGAACTGGACTGAGGGCGGAAAACGCGGTCGCGGCGAGTGGGTCGGCATCGCGTCCTGCAGTCTCCGTACTCCGGTACGGCGATGCATCGCAGACGCGAAACCCGCCCTTCCCGAGGGTTTTCTTGCTCGCCCTGAGTTGTTGACCATGCGGTAGCAGCGCCATCCCGGCTTCATCCCTTTAGTTCTCTTCCCAGTTGATGTCATGATGCTCCTGGCGGTGCCGGGCGCTCGGGAAGGGTTTGCCCGAATCATCGGCATGCGCGGTCGCGGCGACCGGTCCAAACCGCGAATTCACTGGTTTTCCCCGATGGCTTCCGAGGGAACCAATGCTGCGGTGCGCTATCCATATAAAAAACTAAATGATTAACGTGTAATGAATTTAATCGTGTTTACTTCTGTCGGCTTGCCTAGTCAAAAGGTCTTTGTGCAGCGCCTGACTGCCGCCATAACCTTGGCTTGTGCCGGTGCCCTCTGCGCGCAGGAGCGGCCGACGGCGTCTGGCGATGTGCGGCCAATCTCGCCTGTTGCCAACCCATCGATCCCGGTTGCGGGCGCCTACGCCCTTGACGATCTGTTGACGCTGGCACGGCGCGACAACTTCGCCCTGCAATCGGCGCGCGCCCTGGCATTGGCCGGGCGCGCCGGCGTGATCACTGCGCGCGCCTATCCCAACCCCGAACTTGAGGTGATGGGAGCTTCGTTGCGCGCCCGTACGCCAGGCACCCTGGGAGGCAGCGGCTCGACCCTGGGTTTTTCGCAGCGCATCGAGAGTCCGGGCCTGCGCTCGGCACGGGTTGAAACCGCGACCGCATCCGCGCAGGCCGGCGAAATCAATGTCTGGGTGGTCGAAAACAACCTCGTGGCGGAAATCAAGACGCGCTTTTTCGAGACCCTCAGGCGTGAGGAGGAACTCGACGC
>JAYTDE010000257.1:0-3388 GCA_043736195.1 Burkholderiales bacterium
CCGCGAAGAAGCCGTGCAGCGCTTCGGTGTGGCGATTTGATCAACCGCCTTTCGTGGCCGGCGCGTTCAGCTCTTCGTAGACCGAGCGTGCCACCGGCAGCAACTCCTCGCGCGTGACGTCGCCTGAAAGCGCATAGCCGCAGCCTTCCTCGCGCCAGTAGAACACGCTCACATTGCCGAAGCGCACGAAACGGCACGCCGATTCAGCCGCTGCCGGCTTGGCGGTGGCCAGCGGCACCACGTAGAGCGTGAGGCGCTTGCCGGCTTCGTTCTGATACACGAATTGCGCCACCGGCCGGTCGTCGCCGGTCAACAGTTGCCACCCATCAGGCGCAAGCCCTGGCGCGACAATGCCGGCGCGCGCACCGGGTCCGCCAGTCGTTTGGACAGCCATTGCACCAGATGCGCCTTGTCATTTCAACTTGTGGTGATGAGCGTTACACCAATGCAACGTGCCGCAAGCCGCGGCTGTCAAGATAGACCCGGAGACGTGCGGCGACTCCGCTTGTCGCTTGGCACGTCCAGACACGAAACGACAGACCTGAACCGGTGCCAAGAGTCAAGCAGAGGCTGCTACGCATATCCTGTCCGTGGTGCAACGCTGCCTGCGCGAACATAGCCCCGCTTGCCCTGCCGCCGCATAGATCGGAGCGGTCGCCTTCATCCACCGGTTCGGCTTATCCATCAACCTGCACGTCCACATTAGTTCCAGCCGCTTCGCTTAACGTCGATAGACCCGACGTTAGCCTGCACTGCAACTTCGTTTTCACTGTTGCATCATTGACGGCGTATACGCCCCGGACATCTCCCCGGACGATGTGCCGAGCGTCAGCTTTCATGCCGCCCTTGCCCACGACCTCGACGCGGCAGCGTTTGCCGAGGCGAAAATCTCGACCCCAACTCGCGTACCATGTCAGTTGGTTTTGATAAGGAGTGACACGTGAATCAACTGGATCGCATCACGCAGCAGCCGGAGGTAATGGGCGGCAAGGCATGCATCCGCGGGATGCGTGTCACCGTCGGCATGATCGTCGGGCAAATTGGCGCCGGTCAAAGCGTCACCGATGTTTTGGCCGACTACCCTTATCTTGAGCACGAGGACATCATGCAGGCGCTTCGCTATGCGGCATGGCGAGCCGAGGAACGCGAGGTCGTGCTGGGCAGCACATGAAGTTGCTGGTTGACATGAACCTTTCACCGCGCTGGGTCGGCACGCTTGCTGATGCGGGGTTTGAAGCGGCGCATTGGTCGAACCTGGGCGCGGTCAACGCACCTGATTCGGAAATCATGGCATATGCCAGCCAAAATGATTACGTGGTGCTTACCCACGATCTGGACTTTGGTGCGATCCTGGCTGCGACCAACCGCGTAAAGCCAAGTGTCGTTCAGATCCGCGCCGAAGACCTCCGGCCCGCAGTGATTGGCAAACAGATCTGCACCGCTCTGCGCCAGATGGCAATGGAGCTGGAAGAAGGTGCGCTGCTTACCGTAGATCCCGTTCGTACGCGATTGAGGCTGTTGCCAATGCGAGCACGGAGATAACGCGGAAAAACGAGCCGGGTTGGATTTGCTGGGTCCGATTTTCTTCTGATGTCCGCGTAGAAAGAGATTGCCGCGAGTGATTCTGCTTCCGCCGAAGTACGGAAGCGGAAGCTCATCACTGGGCGGGTGCGCGTGCCTTGGCCAAAATCTCCTCACCATCAATCGCTTGCACTTCACCGCGATCATAGGCGGCGAGTCTTTGTTCGATCTCTTTGCCCCAGGCTTCTTCAGTTTCGGCCGTTTCCATCACCTGATCGCGCATGTATCGGAGTTCTTTTGTCGCGATGGTTCGCGCAAGAATAATTTCACATTTTCGCTTTCAAAGGGCCCATTGCGAAAGTATGGGCCTGCATTGGCATCGTTTGTCAGCCAGCCTTGACGAAGATGCCGAGATTGAGGGTGCGACGAAGGCCGGGTTCACATCATGCGCGGCTACTACACCCGTGAAGAAGCCATGCAGCGCTTCGGCGTGGCACTCTGATCAACCGCCCTTAGTAGCCGGCGCGTTCAATTCTTCGTAGACCGAGCGCGCCACCGGCAGCAATTCCTCGCGCGTGACGTCGCCTGAAAGGGCGTAGCCGCGGCCGTCCTCGCTCCAGTAGAACACGCTCACATTGCCGAAACGCTCGAAACGGAACGCCGATTCGGCGGCTGCCGTCTTGGCGGTGGCCAGCGGCACCACGTAGAGCGTGAGGCGCTTGCCGGCTTCGTTCTGATACATGAACTGCGCCACCGGCCGGTCGTCGCCGGGCAACAGCCTGCCGCCGACTAAGCGAAAGCCCTGGCGTGACAGGGCCGGCGCGCGCACCGGTACCGCCAGGCGTTTGGACAACCATTGCACCAGATGCGCTTCCTGGTCGGCGCCGACTTCGACCGGATGGCGCACTTCCGGGACAAAAACGGTATGGGCATTCGCCGCGCGGCGCGCCATGAAGGCGAATGCATCAGGGGCTGCGGTTCGTGTGGTCCACGCGTGACCGAACCAGCCGGCGCCTATGCATAGCAGGGCCAGCAGCGCCTGTGCGGCCAGGCGCAGGAAGCGTGGCTGGTTGGCAGGCGTGCGCTGGCGCGTCGCGGCCAAAAGCTGCGCCGGCACCGCTTCATTCAACAGCCCATCGTAACGCGTGCGAATCAGGTCACGCTGCATGCGATAAGCCGCGGCGCTGGCCTTGCGGCCAGGGTTGGCCTCGACCCAGGCCGCCACGTCAGCGGCTGTTTCGGCCGACAGCTCGCCATCGATCAGGCGATGAATGTCGTCTTCGGAAAAATTCATTTGATCACTTTCAACGGCCGCGCGGCATTCGCCTGCGGCGCCACGCCTTCCAGCAGCAGGGCCACGCGCGCGCGCGCCCGCGACAGGCGCGACATCACGGTACCGGCCGGCACGCCCAGTGTGTGCGCGACTTCGTCATACGACATGCCTTCAAGCGACACCAGCAACAGGACTTGACGTTGTTCGTCCGGCAACTGGCCAAGCGCGCGCTCGATGCCGTTCAAGCGCACCAGCGTATCGGCCATGCTGCCGTCGGCCAGGTCGAGTTCGGCCAGCACCGCAGGATCGGTTGCCACCGCGTCGCGTGCCTGACGCCTTATCTGGTTGACGAATACGTTGTGCATGATGGTGAACATCCAGGCGCGCAGGTCGGTGCCGGGGCGCCACAAGGCCCATTTGGAAAGCGCGCGTTCGAGCGTGTCCTGCACCAGATCGTCGGCACGCGGCCGCTCGCCGGTCAGGGCCCTGGCATAGCGCCTAAGGCGCGGAATCAGCGCTACCAGCGCCGCGTGGTCGTTCTCGGTAATGCGCTTACTCCCTGGCGACGCGCCAGACCTTGTTGAACCCGTCGCC
>JAYTDE010000258.1:0-5641 GCA_043736195.1 Burkholderiales bacterium
AGCGCCAGCGCGCCGTCGATCCCGGAAGTCACTCCGCCGCATGTCACACGATTGCGGTCGACTACCACCCGTTGATCCACATGCGCTGCGCCCAGATGCGCCAGCAGCGACACCGCGGTCCAATGCGTGGTGGCCCGGTAACCTTGAAGCAATCCGGCTGCGCCCAGTATCAGGGCGCCAGTACATACCGACACCACGTACCTGGCTTGCTCACCCTGCTCGCGGACGTAGTCGATCACTTCCGCGTCCTCCATCAACGCCTGCTGGCCATAGCCACCGGGCACCACTAGAACATCAAGCGGCGGCGCATCCTTCAAAGTTGTCGTGGGTTGCAGCACGAGACCCATCATGTCCTTGATCGGCGCAGTGGTTTTCCACAGCAGGTGCAAGCTTGCATCCGGCATGCGCGACAGCACTTCGAACGGTCCGGTGAAATCGAGTTGATCGAGATCCGGGAACAACAGTATTCCCACTTGCAGATGCTCACTGGCGGGCATGCCGGACATTTATGTCTTCTCCGTAACCATAGGCGGACACTGCACCCCGATTACATGGAATGAATGGTTTGGCGATGACTTCATAAGCGCACGATAGGTCCTTGTGCGCCCACGCGCAACACGCGAAATTGCAGCTTGCCGTGCAAAAATGCACAACCCTCGCTCAGCCCACCAGGCCTTGCAGGAAAGCGCTGTCCGCCTCGATTTCCCGGCGGATGAAGTCCATCAAGGCGAGAATCTTGGGACGCTTGCGCGAGTGCGCGTGCGTCGCCAGCCACAGGTCACGCTTGACTTCAACCTGACCATGGAGCACCGGCCGCAGGCGCGCATCGCCGGTTGCGGTGAAGCTGGGCAGCAAGGCGATGCCCAGGCCGCCGGCGGCGGCGCTCTGGTGCGCAGACATGCTGGTGCTGCGAAACACGATATTCGGTGCGGCCACCGCGTCGCGCAGCCAGCGTACCGCGGGGATTGACACCAGCTCATCGATATAGTCGACGAAGACGTGCTGTTGCAGCGCCGCGGCAGTTTCGGGAATGCCGTGGCTCTCCAGGTACTGGTCGCATGCGTAGAGGCGCAGCGAAAACCAGCCGATCTTCTGCACCACCACGCCGGGACTCTCGGGGCGCTCGAAACTCAACATCACATCGGCTTCGCGCCGGGTGAGGTTGCCCAGGTGCGGCGAGGTCACCAGCTCGACCACCAGATTGGGCTGACGCTCCTTGAGCCTGGCTAAGCGCGGAGCGATATAGAAGCTGCCGATGCCCTCCATGGTCACCAGGCGTACCGTCTCGCGATGCGCGTGCGCGATGCCGGCAACGTCCGCCACGCCATAGGCGCCAACTTCCATCTGTTCGGCATAGCGCAGCAGGTGTTGGCCGATCGGGGTGAGCGTGTAGCCGCTTTCGGACCGATCGAACAGTTTTTGATCCAGCACCACCTCCAGTTCGGCAATGCGACGGCTGACGGTGGTGTGCTCCACCCCGAAATGGCGGGCCACCACCGCCAGCCGCCCGCGCCTGGCCAGTTCGAGGAAATAGCGCAAGTCGTCCCAGTTAAACGCGGACGTCATGCGGATCGGTGCTGCGGTCTTGTTCATGGCGCCGAATGCGAGAAAACCTGGAGTGGGGCGCTCAATTTAACGCATTCGCCGACTTCCATTCTGGTCACGGGGCGCCTCGCAAATCGCGCGTTCACCGGGAGGCAGCCGCCTGATTTTCAAGATGCCCGAGGCGGCGGCGTTGGCCAGGACTGGCGCGACCGTGCCGGACCGATGCGTGCTGCGGCGCCCAGGCACTGGCGCGGGATTTGCTTCGCTCCCGGCAACGATTTCACCGTGGAGCAACACCATGCTGGTCATGCAACACCCGGTCTTCCGCCGCTTCTGGTATCCCACGGTGGCGCTGCACGATCTGGCCGCTGGTCCGATGCCGTTTACGCTGCTGGGCCAAAAACTGGTGCTGTGGGCTGATGCAGACGGCGCGCCGGTTGCCTTCCACGACCGCTGCCCGCACCGCGGTGTGGCATTGTCGATGGACAGCAGGGTCATCGATGGTGCATTGCGCTGCGGCTATCACGGCTGGCGTTACGCGCCCACCGGCGCGGTAGTCGAGATACCGCAACAGCCGCCCGGCCAAAGCACCGCCGGGCATCGGCGCTACGCCACGCGGGTGCATTGCAGCGCCCGCTACGGCTACGCCTGGGTCTGCCTGGACGAGCCGATGGCGGACATCCCTGACTTGCCGCATGCCGATGACCCGGGTTTCCGGCAGATTTTCGAGTTCGACGAGCCGTGGCCGGTCAACATGTTCCGCATCATCGAAAACGCGCTCGACATCGCCCATGTGAGCTATGTGCACACCAGCACCTTCGGCAACGAGAAGGCGCCGGTGGCGCTGCGACTGGACATCATTGATGAGGCGGAAACCCTGGGTTTTCGCTGCGATTTCCAGGTGGTCAACTCGCCCGAGCAGCAGAGGAACCTGCGCATCGCCACTGCGGAAACCTTCCGCCGCCAGCGCATCCTGACCTGGATACCGTGCGCCTTCAACATCCACATCACCTACCCGAACGGGCTGATCCACTCGATCTGCGGCTTCGCCACACCCATAGGCGACCAGCAGATACAGCGCATCCAGTTTGTCTATCGCAACGACAGCGAAGTCGATGCGCCTGCCGCAGGCGTGGCCGCGTTTGACCGCAAGGTGCAAGGCAAAGACAAACGCCTGCTGGAAACCATGGAAGCCGACTTTCCCTTGAGCCCGCAGGCCGAAGCACAGATGGCGATGGACCGCGCCGGCTTGATGTTGCGCGAACGGCTGGTCGCGCTGATTTTTGAGCACGACCCGAATGCGCATCTGGTGCGGGCCGAGCTGGCCGTGGCGGCAGGCGGGGAAGCATTGCGCCTGGCGAAGTCGGCTCGAGCGCCAGCGCTGCGCGCGCGTTGCGGCCATGGCCTCGATCTGCCGGTCAATGGCGCGCGGCCCGTGGGCAAACACTATGCATCCGTTGCAGCGACACAGGTTCCGGAAAGTCCAATGAGATCGGGCACAAAACTGGTATGGCGCATGGGTGCCGCGCTTGCGATCGCGGTCTGCACAGTGAACCCGGCCTTGGCGGCCTGGCCCGATGAACAGCCGCTCAAGCTGATCGTGCCGCAGGCACCCGGCGGCACCAACGACACGGTCGCGCGCATCGTGAGCCAGGAGCTGGCCCGTGCGCTTAAACAAAGCGCGGTGATCGAAAACCGTCCCGGTGCGGCCGGGGCCATCGGCATGCAGGCAGTAGTACAGGCCAAGCCGGACGGCTACACCTTGGCCCTGGCTTCGGATTCAGCCGCACTGCTCGACACGCTGCGACCCACCCTGAACTGGAAATTCAGGGTAGACCTGCAGGCCATCGCGATGATCGGCGATCAGCCGATCGTGATCGCGGTCTCGGCGCGCTCGCCCTATCGTTCGTTCGCCGATGTCGTCCGCGCGGCACAGGAAAGCCCGGACCGCATCGGCTATGCGACTTCGGGCGTGGGTACCTCGCAGCACGTGGTGGGCGAATGGCTCGCCCGGCTTGCCGCGGCCAGGCTGGTGCATATCCCCTACAAGGGAGGTGGCCAGGCATCCACCGATCTGGTGGGCGGGCAAGTGCCGGTGGCGGTGTTGGGCCTGGCGCCGATGCTGGCCCAGCGCAAGAATGGCGGCGTGCGGATCGTCGCGGTGACCTCGCCCAAGCGCCACGCCGCGCTGCCGGACGTTCCCTCGCTCACCGAACTCGGCTTCCCGCAAATCGCCCTGACGCAATGGGTTGGCATCGTCGCCCCGAAGAACACCCCGGTGGCCGTGGTGAAGCGCCTGTCCGACGAGATGACCCGCATCGTCGCCTTGCCCGAGGTGCGCAAGACCCTGCAGGACATCGGCATCGATCCCGAACCCATGAACAGCGAGCGCTTCGATCGATTTCTGAAAGACACTGGTGAGCGCTGGGACCGCCTGGTGCCGACGCTGAACCTCAAACTTGAATGAAGCATCCGGACCATCCACATGAACACAACCAGTAGCAAGGTGACAGAACAGGCCGCGGTGCCAGGGCGCCGACCCAACATCGTGCTGGTGCTGGCCGATAACCTGGGTTGGGGGGAACTGGGTTGCTATGGCGGTGGTGCGCTGTGCGGCGCCCCTACGCCGCGCATCGACGCGCTGGCTGCGCAAGGCACCCGCTGCCTCAACTTCAATGTCGAAAGCGATTGTGTGCCCACCCGTTCGGCGCTGATGACCGGCCGTCATCCGGTGCGTACCGGCGCCTTGCAATCGGTGCCGGCGGGCTTGCCGCAGGGCCTGATTCGATGGGAGATCACGCTTGCCGAAGTGCTTTCGAATGCCGGCTATGCCACCGCGATGTACGGCAAATGGCACCTGGGCGACAAAAAGGGGGGTTACCCCAATGACAAGGGCTTCGACGAGTGGTACGGCATTCCGCGCACCAGCAACGAGAGCATGTTCACAGAAGCGGTCGGTTTCGATCCTGCAGCAGTCGAGCTGCCGCGCGTGATGGCGGGCCACAAGGGCGCCCCGACGATCGCCGGCGAAGCCTTTGACCTTGAAATGCGGCGCCGTATCGATGCCGATCTGACGCGCAAAAGCTGCGACTTCATGCGCCGCATGGCCAGTGGCGGCAAGCCGTTTTTTCTTTATGTTCCGCTCACCCAGATGCATTTTCCAACCCTGCCGCATCGCGACTTCGCCGGGCGCACCGGGCACGGCGACTTCGCCGATTCCCTGGTCGAACTCGATGCGCGTGTCGGGCAGATGCTCGATACGTTGGATGCGTGTGGCGCCAGCGACAACACCGTGTTCATTTTCGCCAGCGACAACGGCCCCGAGTATCGGCGCCCCTGGCGCGGCAGCGCGGGTATGTGGACCGGCACCTATCACACCGCGATGGAAGGCGGCCTGCGGGTGCCGTTCATCGTCCGCTGGCCTGGAAACATTCCGGCCGGCCGGGTCAGCAACGAGATCGTGCATGTGGTCGACCTGTTCCCCACGCTGGCGCGTGTGGCCGGTGCAAGCGTGCCGACCGACCGCGTGATCGATGGCGTCGACCAGTTCGATTTCCTCAAGGGCGCCAGCGACAAGTCGGCACGCGAAGGATTCGTCTACTACATCAAGAGCGAGATGCGCGCCGCCAAGTGGCACGACTGGAAAATGCATTTCGTCTGGGAGGTCGAGCCCAATGCCGGCGCCAACCATCTGGAGACGCCCTACCTGTTCAACCTGGTGCAGGACCCGAAAGAAGAGAGCGACGTCAACTCGACCCAAGGCTGGGTGCGCGGGCCGATTCGCCGCATGATTCTTGCGTTCCAGGAATCGCTGAAAAAACACCCCGCCATTCCACCCGGCGCGCCAGACGAATACGAGCCGACACGCGGGTAGGCTTTGGCAACCAGTCCTGGCGTCGGAGGCGCGGCCTGAAGGGTCGCACGACCGACCGCGCTGCCAAGCCCGCCTACTTCAGCACCTCTTCCAGGAACTCGCGTTCATTGCGCACCCCGCTTGGCAGCCGTGCCTTTTCCTGCCCGCGCAGCTCGACCCGGCGGATCTTGCCGGAGATGGTCTTGGGCAAGTCACTGAATTCGATCCGTCGCACCAGTTTGT